>NZ_JBDJNS010000033.1:0-40778 GCF_039674545.1 Luteimonas sp. TWI382 | reverse complement strand
GCCGGGGAGGGCGCAGATGCGTATCGCCGCGAGCGCGAAAGTCACGACGGATCGCCTCCCCCACGTGTGGGGGAGGTCGACGCGCATAGCGCGTCGGGTGGGGGCGGGGCCGTTGGCGGCGCGCCCCACCCCAGCCCTCCGCCGCAAGCCGGGGAGGGCGCAGATGCGTATCGCCGCGAGCGCGAAAGTCACGACGGATCGCCTCCCCCACGTGTGGGGGAGGTCGACGCGCATAGCGCGTCGGGTGGAGGCGGGCCGTTGGCGGCCCGCCAGCCGGGCCTCAGCCCAGCGACTGCTTGACCAGGCGCGAGACCTCGCCCATGTCGGCCTTGCCGGCCAGTTGCGGCTTGAGCACGCCCATCAGCTTGCCGATGTCGGCCGGGCTGCTGGCGCCGGTCTGGGCCTTCGCCGCCTCGATCGCGGCCACGATCTCGGCCTCGCCCAGCTTCTCTGGCAGGTAGCGCTCGATGACCACGATCTCGTCGCGCTCGATCTGGGCCAGGTCCTCGCGCCCGGCCCCCGCGTACTGGGTCACCGAATCCTTGCGCTGCTTGACCATCTTCTCCAGCACGGCGAGCACCGCGGCGTCGTCGAGTTCGATGCGTTCGTCGACCTCGCGCTGCTTGATCGCGGCGTTGACCAGGCGGATCACGCCCAGGCTGTGCTTGTCGCCGCCCTTCATCGCGGCCTTCATGTCTTCGGTGAGTTGCTGTTTGAGGGTCATGGCGGTTTCCGGTGGCGGACGGGCAAGCGGTCCTGAGGCAGACCAATGCCCTTCGTGCGAGGCACGGGGCTGGGAACAAGGGACGACAAAAAGCCGGCAGCGCATGCGCGCGGCCGGCTCTTGCGTCAGGACACGATCGCGCCAGGCGGTGCCCGACGCGGGTCGATCAGTACAGGCGCTGGCGCTTGGTGACGTCGCGCGACACGCGACGGGCCTGACGCTTCACGGCGGCAGCGGCCTTGCGCTTGCGCTCCTGGGTCGGCTTCTCGTAAAACTCGCGCTTACGGGTTTCGGCGAGCACGCCGGCCTTCTCGCAGGTGCGCTTGAAACGGCGCAGCGCAAACTCGAAGGGCTCGTTTTCGCGGACTTTGACGCTAGGCATGGAATCTCCGGGGATCTGGGCACCCGACCGTCGAGGGCCGGATCGAATCTGACGAATTCGGGTCTGCCGAGGGTCTGCTCCCGGCGAGCCGCGTATCATAGCCAGGACCCGGCGGCTGACGCAAGCCGCCCGGAGCGGGCGCTGCGATGCGCCCGTGTCCCCGTCCGCTTCCCGGCAGTCCTGCGCACCATGAACGTCCTCGGCATCGAAACCTCCTGCGACGAAACCGGCGTCGCCGTCTACGACACCGCCCTGGGCGGGGCCGCGGGGCTGCGTGCGCATGCGGTCTACAGCCAGATCGCGTTGCATGCGCAGTACGGTGGCGTCGTGCCGGAGCTGGCCAGCCGCGACCACGTGCGCAAGCTGTTGCCGCTGATCCGCCAGACCTTGGCCGAGGCCGGGCTCGAGGTCGAGGCGCTCGATGGCGTCGCCTATACCGCCGGTCCCGGCCTGGTGGGCGCGCTGCTGGTCGGTGCGGGCGTCGCCCGCGCGCTGGCCTGGGCGCTCGACGTGCCGGCGATCGGCGTGCATCACATGGAAGGTCATCTGCTGGCGCCGCTGATGGAGGACGACGCCCCGGCGCCGCCGTTCGTCGCGCTGCTGGTCTCGGGGGGGCACACGCAGTTGGTCGCGGTCGATGCGATCGGCGCCTACCGGCTGCTCGGCGAGACCCTGGACGACGCCGCCGGCGAGGCCTTCGACAAGACCGCCAAGCTGATGGGCCTGCCTTATCCCGGCGGCCCGCAGTTGGCCGCACTGGCGCAGACCGGGACGCCGGGCGCGTTCCGCTTCTCGCGGCCGATGACCGACCGGCCCGGCCTGGACTTCAGCTTCAGCGGTCTGAAGACCCAGGTGCTGCTGGCCTGGCAGAACAGCGACCGCAGCGCGTCGACCCGCGCCGACATCGCGCGCGGCTTCGAGGATGCGGTCGTCGACACCTTGGCGATCAAGTGCGCGCGCGCGCTCGATGCGACCGGATGCACCACGCTCGTGGTCGCCGGCGGCGTCGGCGCGAACCTGCGCCTGCGCCAGAAGCTGCAGGCCGACGCCACGCGCCGCGGCGGCCGCGTGTGCTTCCCGCGCCCGGCGCTGTGCACCGACAACGGCGCGATGATCGCCTTCGCCGGTGCGCTGCGCCTGCAGGCCGGCCAGCACGGCGATGCGGCGGTGCGCGTGGTGCCGAGGTGGGACATGGCGCAACTGCCGCCGTTGGTGCATCCGTGATGCGTGTGGGGTGATGCGACGGGATCGGCGGCCATGCTCGTCCCGACTCTGCGACGAGACAATCGCTAAGCTGTCGCCCGCGGTTGCGCTTCACCCCCTCTCCCATCCACGAATCACCCATCCGGCCTCTCCCATGGACAAAGTCTTCATCGAAGGCCTCGAGATCGAGGCGCTGATCGGCATCTACGACTGGGAGCGGCGTATCCGCCAGCCGCTGGTGTTCGATGTCGAGATGACGTTCGACAATCGCGTGCCGGCGGCGAGCGACGACATCGCCCGCACACTCGATTACAAGGCCGTCAGCAAGCGGCTGATCGACTATGTCGGCGCGTCGGAATTCGGGCTGGTCGAGACCCTGGCCGAGCGCTGCGCGGCGCTTGTGATCGATGAGTTCAACGTCGGTTGGGTACGATTGAAGCTCAGCAAGCCGGGTGCGGTGCGTGGTGCACGCGCGGTCGGCGTGATCATCGAACGCAGTCGCCAGGACTGATCCGCGGGTCCCGGCGCCGCCGCGGATACGCGGCCGCAACAGGAGATTCCCGCACGATGCAGCCCCATCTCGAACGACTCAGCACCCTGCTGGCGCCCTATCCCTGGGCGTACACCGCAACCGTACTGGCCGCTCTGTGCCTGCTGGCGTGGCTGGCGAATTTCATCACCAAGCGCATCCTGCTGCGCGGCCTCGGTCGGGTGTTGCAGCGCACGCCGCTGGGCGGCGCGCAGCACGACCGACAGGTGCGCCTGCGGGTGATTCCGCGGCTGGCCAACATTGTGCCGGCGCTGGTGATCTCGGCCGGCATCAACGCCGTGCCCGATCTGCCGCCGCAACTGGTGCTGATCGTGGAGCGGCTGTGCCAGATCTTCGTGGTCGTGACGATCGCGCTGGCGATCTCGCGCGCGCTCGATGTGGTCAACCACAACTACGAGCGACGTCCCGACGCGCACAACAAGCCGATCAAGGGCTACCTGCAGGTCGCCAAGATCGTGATGTTCGTGCTGGTCGGCATTTCGGTGATCGCCACGCTGATCGGCGCGCAGTTCCTGCACATCGTCACCGGCCTGGGCGCGATGACCGCGGTGCTGATGCTGATCTTCCAGGACACCATTCTCTCGTTGGTGGCCAGCGTGCAGATCAGCAACGACGGCCGGGTGCGCATCGGCGACTGGATCGAGATGCCGAGCCAGAACGCCGACGGCGACGTGATCGACATCGCCCTGCATACGATCACCGTGCGCAACTTCGACCGCACCGTGACCACGGTGCCGACCAAGAAGCTGGTCAGCGACGCGTTCAAGAACTGGCGGCCGATGTCGGAGGGCGGCGGCCGCCGGATCAAGCGTGCGCTGTATCTCGATCAGGGCAGTGTGCGGTTCCTGGCTGCCGACGAGATCGCGCGCTTCCGCCGCTTCGTGCTGCTCGATGCCTATCTCGACCGCAAGGACCAGGAGCTGTCGGACTGGAACACCGCGCTGGCCGCGCGCGGCGCCGAGCCGGTGAACCACCGCCGGGTCACCAACCTGGGCACCTTCCGCGCCTACGTCGAGCACTACCTGCGCCACCATGCCGGCATCAACCAGGAGCTGACCCTGCTGGTGCGCCAACTCCAGCCCACCGAGACCGGGCTGCCGCTGGAGATCTACTGTTTC
This sequence comes from Luteimonas sp. TWI382, assembly GCF_039674545.1. NCBI lineage: Bacteria > Pseudomonadati > Pseudomonadota > Gammaproteobacteria > Lysobacterales > Lysobacteraceae > Luteimonas > Luteimonas sp. TWI382. The sequence continues at coordinate 36,801 of NZ_JBDJNS010000033.1, read as the reverse complement.
ACCGCCGACACCGGGTGGACGGTCTACGAGGGCATCCAGGCCGACATCTTCGACCACCTGCTGGCGATCCTGCCCGAGTTCGACCTGCGGGTGTTCCAGGCCCGCAGCGACGCGCCGATGGACGTGCGCCTGCAAGGCGGGCCGACCGCCGACGCGGGCCCGGCCCGGGCGGCGCCGGCGCTGGAAGACGCGCGCCCCCGCTGACCTCGGGCGGACGATGCGCGATCATGGCGCTCCCCACAGGAGCGCCACCATGGCCATCGCCTGCCTGAGCCTCGGCAGCAACCTCGATCCCGAGCGTCACCTGCGCGCCGCGGTGGACGCGCTGCGCGCGCGCTTCCCCGTGCTCGTCGTGTCGCAGACCTACCGCTTCCCGGCGGTGGGCTACGACGGCGCCGATTTCCTCAATGCCGCCGCGACCATCGAGACCGACCTGCCGCCCGACGCGCTCAACGCCTGGCTGCACGCGCTCGAGGACGCGCACGGGCGCGACCGCAGCGGACCGCGCTACAGCGACCGGACGCTGGACATCGACATCGTGCTCTACGACGACCGCGTGCTGACCGGCGCGGGGAACCTGCGCATTCCGCGCGATGAACTGCGGCATGCGTTCGTGCTCAAGCCGCTGGCCGAGATCGCGCCGGACCTGCGCCATCCGGTCGACGGCCGCACCCTCGCGCAGCTGTGGGCCGTCCATCCCGACCGCGACACGGCGTTTGCGCGCATCGACGCGCTGGCCGGGTGTCCCGCCTGATGCAGACCGCAGGCCCTGCACTGCGGATCCTGGGCAGCGGTTGCCATCGCCCTGCGCGGCGGGTGCCGTCGAGCGATTTCGATGCGCGGCTCGGCCTGGCGTCCGGCGCCAGCGAGGCGGCAACCGGCGTGGCCTGGCGCGGCGTTGCCGCCGATGGCGAGACTGCATCGTGGATGGCGGCGCGCGCCGCGCAGGCGGCACTCTCGGCGGCCGGGATCGGCGGCGAGACGCTCGACGCGATCGTCTCCACCTGCGCGGTCATGGAGCAGCCGATCCCGTGCCAGGCCGCGCTGGTCCAGCGCGCGCTCGGTCTCGGCGATTCGGGCATCCCGGCCTTCGATGTCAACGCGACCTGCCTGGGCTTTCTGGTCGCGCTGGACCTGGTCGCGGCCGGCATCGCCACTGGCCGCTATCGTCGCGTGCTGGTCGTGGCCAGCGAGCTGCCCTCGCGCGGGCTGCGCGCCGACGACCCGCTGACCGCGCCGCTGTTCGGCGACGGCGCCGCCGCGCTGGTGCTGGGCGCCGCAGCACCGGGCGATGACTCGGCGTTACTGGCCTGGCGCATGGAGACCTATGCCGACAGCGCCGACGCGTGCCGGATCCGCGGTGGCGGCACGCGGATCGCGCCCGGCGATCGGGCGCATTGTGACATCGATCCGGACGTCTACCGCTTCGAAATGGACGGCCCGGCGACGTTCCGGCTGGCGGGCCGTCGTCTGCCGCGCCTGCTCGAACGCCTGCTGGCAGCGGCCGGCATCGGCCTGGATGCGATCGACTGCGTGGTTCCGCACCAGGCCTCCGGCGGGGGCCTGGACCGGATCGTGCGCGCGTTGCGGCTGCCCGAAGAGCGCGTGGTGCGGATCCTCGCCGAGCACGGCAACCAGGTCGCGGCCTCGTTGCCGCACGCGTTGCACCACGCGATCGTGGGCGGCCGCCTGCAGCGTGGCCAGACCTGCCTGCTGCTGGGCACCGGCGCCGGGCTGTCGCTGGGCGGCGCGGTGCTGCGGTACTGACGTGCGCCTCGCCCTGACCCTGTTCGACGTCGGACATTGCCGGCATTGCGAGCGGGTGACGCTGGCCGGCGGGCGCTGGGCCAGCGTGGCGTTTCCGTCGATGGTCGCGCTGATCGTGCATCCGCGGCAGGGCGCGATCCTCTACGACACCGGCTACGCGCCGCGGTTCCTGGACGCGACCGCACGGCTGCCCGAGCGCCTGTATCGCTGGGCCACACCGGTCGTGCTGCCGGCCGAGCAACGCCTGGAGGCGCAACTCGCCGCGTACGGGCTGCGACCGGCCGATATCCGCTGGTGCCTGATCTCGCATTTCCATGCCGACCACATCGCCGGCCTGCGCGACCTGCCCAATGCCCGCTTCGTGTGCATGCGCGAGGACCTGGACACCCTGCGCGCGATGCCACGGTTGCGCGGGCTGCGCAACGGCTGGCTGCCGGCATTGTTGCCGCCGGATTTCGACGCGCGCCTGCGCCATGCCGACGAGGCGGTCGCGCGGCCGCTGCCCGCGCCGTGGCAGGCGCTGGGCGAGGGCCACGACCTGTTCGGCGACGGCAGCCTGTTCGCGGTTGCGCTGCCGGGCCATGCGCCGCGGCAGTTGGGCCTGTGCCTGCGCGACGCGCACGACCGCGCAGTGCTGCTGTGCGCCGATGCCTGCTGGTCGCACCTGGCGTTCCGCGAGCGTCGGTTGCCGGCATGGCCGGCGCGGCTGGTGACCCACGACTGGCCGGCCTATACGCGTACGCTCGCGCGGCTGCACACGCTGGCCCACGAGGCCCCGGACGTGGCCATCGTGCCCTCGCATTGCCAGGCGAGCCTGGACCGCTATCGCGCGCAGACGCCCGCGCCCCGACCGGAGGCGGCCGCATGCGCATCCTGGTGACTGGCGCGTCGGGCTTCGTCGGCGGCGCGTTCCTGCGCCGCCACGCCGCGCGCGCCGACCTGACGCTGTGGGGCACCGGGCGCCGTGCGACCGACCTGCCGGGCTACGTGCAATGCGACCTGAGCCGGCCGTTCGACCTGCCGTTCCGACCGGACGTGGTGATCCATGCCGCCGCGCGGTCCTCGCCCTGGGGCACGCCTGCGCAGTATCGGGCGCAGAACATCGACGCGACCGCGCATGTCATCGAGTTCTGCAAGCGCCACGGCCTGCCGCGGCTGGTCTACCTGTCGTCGAGTTCGGTGTTCTACCGCGAGGCCCATCAATTGGGCCTGCGCGAGGACAGTCCGATCGGGCCGGACTTCGTGAACCGCTACGCGCAGACCAAGTACGCCGGCGAGCAACTGGTGCGCGCCTATCCCGGCGAGCATGTCGTGGTGCGGCCGCGCGCAGTGTTCGGCGTCGGCGACACGGTGCTGTTTCCGCGCATCCTCGAAGCGGCGCGACGCGGTGCGTTGCCCCGGTTCGTCGGCCAGGACCGGCCGGTGATCGGCGATCTGGTGCAGATCGACACGTTGTCGGACTACCTGCTGCGGATCGCGACGATGCCGCGCCCGGCCGAGAGCTACAACCTGACCAATGCCGAGCCGGTGGACCTGCAGGCGCTGCTGCTCGACGTGCTGGCGCAACTGGACCTGCCGCCGCCGACGCGGCGCGTGCGCATCGGCGCGGCGCTGCGTGCGGCCACCGTGGCCGAATGGCTGTGGCGTGGCCTGCGGCTGCGCGGCGAGCCGCCGATCACGCGCTTCGGCGTCGGCGTGTTCGCCTATTCCAAGACCTTCGATCCGGCGCGCATGCTCGCCGACCTGGGACCGCCGAGCGTGTCGTTGGCCGACGGCATCGAGGCCTTCGTCGCCTGGCAGCGTGCGCAGTGGGCGCGGTGAGCGTCGCGCTCGTCTGCGCGTGCGCCTACGCCGCACTGCTGGCGCTGCGCGGCGCCTGCGCGTGGCGCGAACTGCGGCGCCAGCACGCACGTCCGGTGCCGCCATCGGCGCGGCGGATGCAGGACGTCGCCGTGCTGCAGCCGATCCTCGGCGGCGACCCCCGGCTGCGCGACGTGCTCGGCGCCACCGTGCACGCGCTGCCGCTGGCGCGCTTCCACTGGCTGCTCGATGCCGACGACGCGCAGGCACTCGCGGCGGTCGCTGCCGTGCGCGCCGCGTACCCTGGCGCTGCGATCGACGTGTGCGTGTTGCCGCCTGCGCCCGACGGCTGCAATCCCAAGATCTACAAGCTCGAGAGCGCGTTGCCGCAGGTCCAGGCCCCGGTCTGCCTGGTGCTCGACGACGACGCCACGCTGTCGGCCGATGCGCTTGCACGCCTGGTCGCTGCCCTCGATGCGGCCGACCTGGCGACGGCGCTGCCCGGTTATCGCGACGACGGCGAGCGCTGGCCCGGCCGCCTGCTCGCGTGCTTCGTCAACGACAACGCCGCGCTGACCTATCTCGCGCCGCTGGCCTGGGCGCCGCCAGTGTCGATCAACGGCATGTGCTACGCGCTGCGCACCGAGCGCCTGCGCGCGATCGGCGGCTTTTCGCCGCAGCGCGGCGCGCTGGCCGACGACCTGGCGATGGCCGATCACGTCCGCGCACAGGGCGGCCGCATTGCGCAGACGATCGCGCCGGTCGCGGTGCGCACCAGCCTCGACGGCCCGGCGCACTACGTGCGGCAGATGCATCGCTGGATGTTGTTTGCCACCTTGCTGCTGCATCGCCAGCCGCCACGCACGCGGGTGGCGATCGTGCTGCTGCATGGCCTGCCGCCGCTGCTGTTGTGGGCGATGCTCGTGGCGCTGGCATGGCGCCCCGGGTTGGCCGGTGCCGTGGCGGTCGCCGGTGTGCTGGCGCTTCGGGCCTGGGTGCCATGGGCGCTGCAACGCGGGCTCGGCGTCGCGTCCGCACCGCGGCCGGTGCTGTCGCTGCTGGCCGAGCTGTTGCAGCCGCTGCATGTGTTGCATGCGGTCTGCGTGCGCACGGTGCGCTGGCGCAGCCGCCGCTACCGCGTGCATGCCGATGGCCGGTTCCATGCCGCCTGACGCCGACAGCGGGGGAGTCCGCATCGCGTTTCTGACCGGCCGCAGCGACCCGGCGCGTTGCGCGCTCAGCCCGCAGCAGGCGGCATTCCTCGACACGCTGCGCGGGCCGGGTCGCGACCTGCTCCCGTGCAACTTCCCCTACACCGCGTCGCGCGCCGGCCACGTCGCAGTGCCGTTGCCGTTGGCGGCGCTGCGCAATGCCGGCGATTACCTCGTCGCCCGTCGTCCCGCGTTCGCCCGGCGCCACGGCGCGGCGGTGGCCGCGGCGTTGGACGGTGGCGGCGCGGTGGTGGTGCTGGCCGGCAGTTGCGGGCTCGAACTGCTGGCCAACCTGCGGTTGCCGGTGGGACTGGCACAACGGCTCCACGTATTCGCCTACGGGCCGGTGGCGCGGCGGGCGCCGGACGTGGCCCGCCTGCTGTGCGTGCGCGGCCGCGGCGACTGGATCTCGCGCCTGGGCTGGCGCGGGCCCGCGCTGCCGGTCGGCGGCGGCCATCTGGACTATCTGCAGCGGCCCGAGGTGCGGGCCCTGTGCGCGGACTTCGTCGCGGCGACGCCATGCGCATCGACCTGATCGCGCCGCCCTACAGCGGACATCTGCATCCGATCCTGGCGATCGCCCGTGAGCTCGCGCCGCGGCACGCGGTGCGGGTGCTGTCGACGCCGTCGGCGATGGCGCAGGTCGCGCGTGCCGGGCTTGCCGGCGTACCGCTGCTCGATGCCGACGCCGAGCGCGTCCTCGATGCGATCTCCGACCCGCGCCATGCGGTACGCAACCACCCGCTGCGCATGCATCGACAACTGCGCGACGCGCTCGGGGTCATGACGCACTTCGCGCAGGCCTTGCGCGCTGCGTATGCGCAGGCGCCGCCGGATCTGGTGATCGCCGATTTCACCGTGCCGGTTGCCGGCACCGTCGCGCAATCGCTGGGCATCCGTTGGTGGACCAGCCTACCGTCGCCATGCGTAGTCGAGACGCCCGACGGGCCGCCGGCCTACATGGGCGGACTGCTGCCGGCGACGCATGCTGGCGCCCGGCTGTGGCAGACACTGGCGCGCTGGGCGGTTCGCGGCTTCAAACGCGGCGTGCATCGAATGCACCGCACGCGCATGCGCGCGCTCGGTCTGCCGCAACTGTACCGGGGCGATGGCACCGAAGCGGTCTACTCGCCCGAGCGGATCCTCGCGCTGGGCATCGCGGCGCTGGAGTTCCCGCGCACCTGGCCGGCGGCGCTGCGCTTCGTCGGGCCGCGGTTGCCGGCCGGTGGCGACGACACGCCGTGGCTGCCGCCGCGTGCGGCGCCGGTGTTCGTCGCGGGACGCCGACATGTGCTGGTCACGCTGGGCACGCACCTGCGCTGGGCCAAGGGCGGGGTCGACGTGCGGTTGCGCGCGTTGGCCGCGGCGATGCCCGAGCTGGAGATCCATTTCAGTGACGGCGACGTCGCGGCCGACCACCACGAACGCAGCGGCAACTACCAGCGGCTCGCCCATGTCGACTATGCGCGCTGGGTCGGGCGCTACGATCTTGTCGTGCACCACGGCGGCGCCGGCATTCTCTACCGCTGCTTGGCCGAGGCGCGTCCGGCCATCGTCTGCCCGCAGGATTACGACCAGTTCGATCATGCCGCGCGGCTGCAACAGGCCCGTGCGGCGCTGTGGCTGCGCGACCTCGACGGGCTTCCGGCCGCAGTGCGCCGTGCGTTCGCCGAACCGTCCCTGTTCGCCGGCCTGCCGGCCCTGCAGGCCGCAGTGCGCGCCTGCGTGGCGGCGCACCCGCTGGCCGATCTGGTCGAGCAGGATGTAGGCCCGGCACCGTAGCCCCACGCGTCCGGCTCAACCTGCCAACTGCACGCGATCGCGGCCGGTCTGCTTGGCCTGGTACAGCGCGTGGTCGGCCCGTCGCAGCAGGGTGTCGGCATCTTCGCCGGCCCGGTGGGCGGCCACGCCGATGCTGACCGTCGGGCGCAACGCGTCGAAATCGGCCAGCGCGGTCCGAAAGCGCGTGCGGATCCGCTCGGCTATCTGCAGCGCGGTCGCAGCATCGGTGCCGGGCAGGGCGACGACGAACTCCTCGCCGCCGTAACGCGCGACCGGCCAGGCCGGGTCGAGTTCGAGCCGCAGCACGCGCGCGACTTCGCGCAGACAGCGGTCGCCGGTCGAATGCCCCAGCGCATCGTTGATGCGCTTGAAGTGATCGAGGTCGAGAAACATCACCGACAGATGGGCCGGCGCGGCAGCCAACAGCACTGGCAGGCGCGCATCCCAACTGCGCCGGTTGAGCAGGCCGGTGAGTGCGTCGGTGTGCGCTTGCCGCAGGGCGAGGTCGCGCTCGCCGCGCAAGCCCGCGCTGCGCTCGGCAAGACCCAGTGCCAGCACCAGCGCCTCGAACGCGCCGGTCGCCAGCGATGCCAGGCCGTCGTCCCAGGCGATGCCGATCCGCTCGCCGAGCCCGAGGCTCGACAGGGCGGTGACCAGCAGCAGCGGTGTCCAGCCGATCAGGAACACGCCTGCCAGCCGCGACCCGCGATGCGCGGCGAGCGCGGCAGCGCCCAGCAGCAGCGGCGCGCCGAGCGCCAGCAGCGGGTTGATCAGCGTCCGGCCCAATGCCTCGAGCGCCGGCAGCGGCACCAGCGCCGGCACCGCACACAACGCCACCACCGCAGCGTAGCCGCGCAGCCAGCGTCGGCTGCGCGGCAGCAGGCGCGGCAGGTCGGCGAAGCGGTCGAGGAACAGAGTCGCGCTGACGATCGCGGTCGCGGTCGCCAGCCGCCCCCAGAAGCGGGTGGCTTCGCCCAGCCACTGCTGGCCGAGCGGATGTACCGTGTAGCCGGTCTGCAGCGCCATCACCAGCGCGAACGCCACCACATAGAGGGCGTAGAACGCGAAGGTCGCGTCGCGCAGACGCCAGGCGAAGAACGCCGCCATCACCGCCATCGCCAGCATCGTCGCCAGGCACGCGCTCGCGATCGCCAGCCAGCGCGCATCGCGTTGCAGATAGTCGCTTTCCGACACCACCGTCCACAGCAGCGTGCCGGGCATGCTGCCGTGGGTCTGGACCCGCAGCGTCAGCGGGGCGCCGTCTGGTGGCGGCGACACGACGTGGAACCCCAGGCGGCCGTGCCCTGGCCATTGCCCCGGCACCTGGATCGTCTGCGCGCGCGTCTGCGGCTGGCCGGGCGGCCACTCCAGAGTCACATGCTGCAGCGCCGCCTGCCGGACCTCCAGGACCCAGGGGCCGGCCGGCCATTGGCCGTCGCGCGGCCACAGCTGCACCGTGTGGCCGTCGTCTGCACGCGGCAGCGTCAGGCCGCGCTGCGGATCGAACGCCTGCGCCTGCTGTGCGTCCGCGGCTTGCCAGCGGCCATCGAGCGGGACCAGCGGGGCCGCCATGACCAGGCCCGCCAGCAGCCAGGCCGCTGCACCCAGCAGCACCGACAGCAGCGTGCGCAAGCCGTCGCGGGTCACAGCATGCGGCCGCCGTCGACGTGGAGGACCTCACCGGTGCTGAAGCCGGCCCCGCGCAGCAGCCAGCCGACCGCCTCGGCGATATCCTCGACCCGGCCCTGCCGGCGCAACGGGGTCGCCTCGAGAATGCGTGCGCGCAGCTCGGGATCGCCGCCGTCCTCCGGCCACAGAATCGCGCCCGGCGCGACCGCGTTGACCCGCACCTGCGGCGCCAGCGCGACCGCGAGGCTGCGGGTCAGTCCGAGCAGCGCCGCCTTCGATGCCGCATAGGCGACCAGGTCGGCGCGTGGGCGTTCGGCATAGAGGTCGGCGATATTGACGATCGCGCCGCTGGCGCTGCGCAAGTGCGGCGCGGCGGCGCGTGCGAGCAGGAACGGCGCGCGGGCGTTGACCGCCATCAGCGCGTCGAACAGGGCCGCGTCGCTGTCCGCCAGCGATGCCGGCACGAACGCCGCGGCGTTGTTGACCAGGGCATCGAGCCGGCCGAAGCGGGCCACCGTCGCCGCGACGAGGGCGGCCGCAGCGTCGGCCTCGGCCAGGTCGGCCGACAGCACGGCAGCGCTGCCCGGGCGCAACGCCTCGAACTCGGCGGCCAGCGCATCGGCGTCGTCGCGCGAGGCGTTGCAGTGCAGCGCGACGTCGTGGCCGTGGGCGTGCAGATGACGGGCGATCGCAGCGCCGAGGCGGCGCGCAGCGCCGGTGATCAGCGCGACGGGGCGCGGGGTGTCCATGCGGGCTCCTGACGGTCGCGTTCGGGCAGGCTCGGTATGCTGTGCATTGTGACCGCCAAGCCCCGTCCATGTCCGCTCCCCCTATCTCCGAAGATGCCCTTGCCCACAGCGAACGCCTGCGTGCGGCGATTCGCGCGCTGATCGCCGAGGCCGGCGGCGCGATCCCGTTCTGGAAGTTCATGGAGCTGGCGCTGTATGCGCCCGGCCTGGGCTACTACAGCGCTGGCGCGACGAAGTTCGGTGCGGCCGGCGACTTCGTCACCGCGCCCGAACTCGGCAGCCTGTTCGCCGAATGCATCGCCGAGGCGATCGCGCCGGTGTTGCGCGAGATCGGCGTCGAGGCCCAGGTGCTGGAGGTCGGCGGCGGCAGCGGCGCCTTCGCTGCCGATGCGCTGGCGCATCTGGCCGCGCTCGATGCCGTGCCTGCGCGCTACGCGATCCTCGAGCCCAGCGCGGACTTGCGCGAGCGCCAGCGCGCGCATCTGGCCGCGCGGCTGCCGGCCGCGCTGTTCGCGCGTGTGCACTGGCTCGACGGCCCGATGCCCGACGACTGGAACGGCGTGCTGTTCGCCAGCGAGGTCGTCGATGCGCTGCCGACGCCGCGGTTCGCAGTGCAGGGCGGCGAGGTGTACGAGGAGTACGTCGTCGTTGCCGACGATGGCGGCTTCGCGACCACGCTGCGCCCGGCCGATGCGCTGCTGGCGCCGGCGGTGCGACACATCGAGCGCCAGCGCGGCGCGCCGCTGCCCGAAGGCTACCGCTCCGAACTGCTGCCGCAACTGCCCTACTGGGTCCAGGCGGTGGCCGGGGGGCTACGGCGCGGCGCGATGCTGTTCGTCGACTACGGCTACCCGCGCAGCGAGTACTACCGCGACGATCGCAGCGACGGCACCCTGCGCGCCTTCCACCGCCACCGAGTGTCGCCGGACGTGTTCGCGCTGCCGGGCCTGCAGGACCTCACCGCCTCGGTCGACTTCACCGCGCTGGCCGAGGCGGGCACCGGGGCCGGCTTCGAATTCGCCGGTTACTGCACCCAGGCCTCGTTGCTGCTGGGCAACCGCCTGGATGCGCGCCTGGCCGCGCACGAAGCCCAGGCCGCCGACGAAGCCGCCCGCTACGCCCTGCGCCAGCAGGTCAAGAAGCTGACGTTGCCCGGCGGCATGGGCGAGGCGTTCCAGGCGATCGGCTTCGCTCGCGATGTCGACTTCGAACACGCGTTCCTCGTCGGCGATCTGAGCCACCGGCTGTGAGCCGCGCCGCGGGGCCGCGCGTGCGGCGCAGCGCGCTCAAGCCGCTGCGCCGGCCCGGGCTGTGGTGCGGGCTGTGGATCGCGGCGATCGCGGCTGTCGTGGTGCTGTCGCTGGCGCCGTCGGTGCCGATGCCCGACGTGCCCGATGGCGACAAGCTCGGCCATTTCCTCGCCTACGCGGCCCTGGCGGCGGCCGCGGTCCAGCTCTACGCGCGCTGGCCCTCGCTGCTCGGTGCCGGCCTGGGCCTGGTGCTGCTGGGAATCGGGCTGGAGTTCGCGCAAGGTGCGCTGACCCAGACCCGCATGCAGGACCCGGCCGACGCACTGGCCAACACGCTGGGCGTGATCGCGGGCCTGGCGACCCGGCTCACGCCACTGCGCGACCTGCTGCTGCGCATCGACGGCGAACGCCGGTAGTCCAGGCGCCCGCCGCGGGCCGTCAACGCGGCTGCAGCGTGACCGCGTCCACCACCCACATCGTCGGCCGGGTGTCGCCGGTGAAGCGAAGACACAGATCGGTCGTACGCCGCGACGCCAGCGCGCCGGTGTCGAGCGGCACGTCGAGACTGACGAAGCCATCGGCATCGGGCGCCGCCGGCAACGGCACCGTCGCCAGCACCGGACCGGCGCAGCCCTCGCCCTGGACCTGCAGCTCGCCGTGCGCGGTGCGCGCCGGCAGGAAGGTGCGCTGGGGTTCGTCGTGGGCCAGCTGGAACGCATAGGGCATGCGTCCGGCGCGGACCGTCAACCGATCGATATCGCCCAGGTCCGCCGCCGGCCACAGCCAGCAGGGGTGGAAGATCGTCACGTCGAAGATCGCGCGCTCGCCGGTCAGCGGACCGTCGTCCTCGAGCCGCAGCAGCAGGCGCCCGACATCGGGGCAGACCGCCAGCTCGGCGTTGTGGCGGGTCAGCAGCGAGGTCGCATCGACCGCATGGGTCGTGGCCGGCGCCAGCGACGTGCCGTCGGCGGCGAACGCGGCCGCGCGCAGCTGCACCGGCAGGCGCACATCGAGCGGCACGGTGTAGCGCGGCGAGCCGGCATCCGGCGCGCGGCCATCGAGGGTGTAGCGGATCGGGTAGCCCAGCGGATTGCGCAGCGTCACCCGCGCAGTCCCGTCGCGGCGGTCGCCGTCGACCGTTGCCCACGCCTGGAACGGGGTCTGCGCATAGTCGATGTCCAGCGCCCGGTAACGCTGCAACTGCATCGGCAGGCGTGCCAGGAAACCGACGTAGTTGCGCGCCTCGACGGGCGACCAGGCGGTCTCGGCCAGCGCCGCCATGCGTGGAAACAAGTTGTGCTGCAGACGCGCGAAGCTGCGTGTGTGCTCGGTCCACATGTTCGCCTGCACGCCGAGAATGTGATGGCGCTGCGCCGCCGGCAGCGCGGCGGGCACCGGCTCGAACCGGTAGACCTGCTCGAGCGTGACCATCGACGGCCGGCCCGGCGGCTCGTCGGGCGCGTCGGTCTGCAGGTAGTCCAGGTACAGGTCCGAAGACGGGCTCATGACCACGTCGTGGCCGAGCGCGGCAGCGGCGATGCCGCCCTCGATCCCGCGCCACGACATCACCGTCGCCTCCGGCGGCAGGCCACCCTCGAGGATCTCGTCCCAGCCGATCAGGCGCCGGCCGTGCGTGGACAGGTAGCGTTCCATACGGCCGATGAAATGGCTCTGCAACTGCGCCTCGTCGCGCACGCCGAGTTCGCGCATGCGCTGTTGCACCCGCGGTGAGGCCTGCCACTGGTCCTTGACCGCTTCATCGCCGCCCACGTGCACGTAGCGGCCCGGGAACAGGTCGACCACCTCGGCCAGTACGTTTTCCAGAAACGTGAAGGTCGATTCCTCGACATTGATCAGCGTGCGGTTGACGCCCCATTCGGCGAGCACCGGCACCGGCGTGTCGAGCACACCGAGCTCGGGATAGGCCGAGACCGCGGCCTGTGCGTGCCCGGGGCCGTTGATCTCCGGCACGACCTCGATGTGCAGCGCCGCAGCATAGGCGACGATCTCGCGGATCTGGTCCTGGGTGTAGTAGCCGCAGTAGGGCACCGGCGCGCCGGTCGCAGGATCGATACCGCCATCGCCGGCCGGAATGCGGCAACCGCCGACCTCGGCCAGACGCGGATAGCGCTTGATCTCGATGCGCCAGCCTTGATCGTCGGTCAGATGCCAATGGAAGACATTGAGCTTGTGCACCGCCATCGCATCGAGCACGCGCTTGATCTCGTCGACGCTCTGGAAATGCCGCGCCGAATCGAGCATGAGCCCGCGCCAGCCGAAGCGCGGGGCATCGTCGATCCGCAACGCCGGCAGCGTCATCGCCTCGCCCTGGGCTTGCGCGACCAACTGCCACAGCGTCGTCGCGCCGTGGAACAGGCCGCGCGCATCGGCGGCGCGCACCACGATGCCGTCCTGCGCGATCTCCAGCGCATACCCTTCGGGCGCCTCGGGCGAGACCGCCGGATCGAGCACGAACGCGATCGCGCTGGGCGCCGGGCCGCCGGCTGCGGGCGCGGCCAGGCGCAGACCGTTGGATTTGGCGGCCAGCGCGGCGAACCGGCGCGCTGCCTGCTGCGCGGCCTCGCCGTCGGCATGCAGTGGTGTGGCCACGCTGAGATCGAAGCCGCCATCGCCGGTCACGATCCGGGCAGGAGCGGGAATCAGGGCTGGGGCGGTGACCACCTCATGCGGCCGTTGCGGACGCGGGGCGCAGGCGGCCAGCAGTGCGGCGGCGGCCAGGCCGAGCGCGACGGCAGGCAGGCGCGGGATCAAGCGAACAGGCATACGCGATATTCCATCAGAAATGCGCGGCGCCGCACGAATGCGGCGCCGCCGGTGCGGGCCGGAGGCCCGCAGGCGATGCGGGCGCGCCGTGTCCGGAGAACCCGGACGCGGCGCACCTGCGCGCTTAGAACTTGAAGCGGAAGTTGAGGTAGTACTGCCGGCCGTTGGAGTAGAACGCGTACGGCAGGTAACCGGCGGTGGTCTGCGTGTAGTACTTGTGGTCGGGGTTGTTGAGGTTGAGACCCTCGAGCGTGACGGTGAGCCAGTCGCTGGCCTTGAAGCCGAGCGAGGCCGACAGCGTGCCGAAGTCGTCCTGGTAGAACGCGTCGGTGCGGCTGACGCCGGCGTAGAACGCATCGCGGAAGGTGTAGCTCACGCGCGCGTTGAACCGCTCGTTCTCGAAGTAGCCCGACAGGTTGTAGGTGTTCTCGGAGGTGCCGTTGAGCGGGCGTCCGCCCTCGGCGTAGCCGTCGGCGTAGGTGTAGTTGGCCGCGACGCCGAAGTGTTCGCCGATCGGCTGCTCGTACGTCAGCTCCACGCCCTTGACCTTGCCGTTGCTGTTGATCGGCATCGAGACCAAGTAGTCGGCGTACACGTCCCGGCCGGCCTCGACGCTGGCGGCCTGGTCCTTGTACTGGATCGTGGTGGTGCCGAAGTTGACGTAGTCGTCCAGGTCCATCCGGAACAGGCTGGCGGCGAGCAACGCGCGCGGCGCGAAGTACCACTCCAGCGACAGGTCGAGGTTGGTCGAGACGATCGGTGCCAGGTACGGATTGCCGCCGCTGCCGGTATGGGTCAGGTCGTCGAGCGCCAGCGTGCCCGACAGCGCCGAGAAGTCCGGACGGGTCATCGTGCGCGAAGCCGCGAAGCGCGCGACCAGATCGTCGGTGATGTCGAGCTTGAGGTTCAGGCTCGGCAGCAGCTTGCTGTAGTTGTTCTCGTCGCGCACCGGCAGGTAGGCACCGAAGTCCGAGCCGGTGATCGCGCCGGGGACATCGTCGGGCGAGGACACCGACTGGTTGTAGCTCACATCGGTGTCGGTCTTGACGTAGCGCAGGCCGATGTTGCCGCTCCAGCGATCGCCTTCGAAGTTGGCCTGCACGTAGGCGGCGCGTACCCGCTCCTTGACGCCGTAGACGCCCGAGAAGTCGAAGCGGCCCACCGGATCGCGGTTGGCGAAGCGGCTGTTGAGTTCGGCCAGTTGCTCGGGCGTGTAGTACCAGATGCCGCCGGGCACGCTGCCGCCGATGCCGTTGCCGAAGTCGCTGGGGAAGTGGCCGCCTGGCGTCGGGTAGGCGCCGAAGTTCTGCCAGTCGCTGGCCCAGTTCGGGCCCTGACCGATCTGCCGGTCGTTGCGACGCTCGTGCTCGGCGTGGCGCACACCGAAGTCCAGCGACGACAGCACGCGACCGACATAGAGTTCGCCGTCGGCGGAGAACCAGTCCTCGTCGTCGCGCACGTCGATCGCCTGGCCGCCGAAGATCCAGCCGAACTGCGGCAGGTGCGTGCCGGTGGTGTTGTCGCCGCCCAGCGACCAGTCGATCGGGTGGCCCAGACCGTGCATCTGCCAGCTGGCGCCGGCGTTGCCGGCCACGCCGGTCTCGATCACGTCCTGGGTCGGGCTCTGGCCGCGGCCCCGGGTGGTGCCGGCCTGGACCTTGATGCCCAGCGCATCGGTGGCCTGCCAGTCGGCGTCGAGGGCGATGTACTTCGATTCGGAGCCCGCGCCCGGGCGCGAGATCATGTCGTAGACGCCGTAGGGCGTGATCGTGTCGCTGGTCACCGGCGCATAGGTGGCCTGGGTCAGCACGCCGTTGCGGACCACATAACCCGGTGCGGGCGCCTGGCCGTTGACGAACTGGCTGCCCCACATCATGAAGTTGCGGTTGAAGTTGTCGGCTTCGAGTTTGGAGTAGAAGGCATTGAGGCCGAGGGTGAGGGTGTCGGACGCCTTGACCTCGATGTCGACCACGCCGCCCTTGCGCTCGCGCTCCTGCTCGAACAGCACCGCGCCGAGCAGGTTGGGATAGAGCACGCCGGCCAGGTCCGGGTTGGTCGCCGCGACCGCCGAATCGGCGCCGATGACGCCGTAGCCGCCGACCACTTCCTGGCCGTCGCGGCGCAGGTGACGCTTCTGGTGGAAGCCCTGGACCATCACGCCGACGTTGCCGGCATCGTTCTTCCAGTTGAACAGGGCGCTGATCTGCGGATCGGTCTCGCCCGGCAGGTCGGCATGGACCGCGCCCACCGACAATTCCGCGGTGAATGGCTGCGGGAACTGCAACGGGCTGCGGGTGACGATGTTCACCGAGCCGGCGGTGCCACCCTCGACCAATTTGGCCTGCGCGGTCTTGTAGACCACGACCTGGTCCACGATCTCGGCCGGCAGCAGCGAGTAGCTGACACTGCGTCCCACGTTCGCGGTCTGGCTGAGGACGAACCAGTCGCCGGTGCCGATGGTGTGGCCGTTGACCAGGGTCTGGGTCAGGCTGGGATTGGTGCCGCGCAGGCTCACCCGGTCGGCTTCGTCGAAGCCGCCTTCGCTGGCGCTCGAGGAACTGATGTTGACGCCGGGCAGGCGCTGCAGCGCGTCGGCGACGTTCTTGGCCGGCAGCTTGCCGATGTCCTCGGCCGAGACCGCCTCGACGTGCGACTGCGCCTCGCGCTTGGTGTCGAGCGACTTCTCCAAACTGCCGCGGATACCGGTCACCACGACCCGGTCCAGGTCGGTGGCCGCGTCCGACGTGGGGGCCGCCTGTTGCGCCTGGGCCTGCGCGGCGACGCACAGGCCCATCGTGATCGCGGCCGAAAGCACTGATTTACGGGTGTTCATGGTGGTCCCCATCGCTGATGTGAGTGGCGCCGCGGCGGCCGTCGTGCCGTCGCGTGCGTGCCTTGCCGGCGTACCCCACTGCCTGGCCGCGGCGCGCGCGCCCCGCAGGGCGCGCCGTAACGCGGGTCCTTCCCCGACCGTCGCGCCGCCGGCGACGCGTCAGTCGAGCCGGTCGAGGTACCAGCTGGCGGCGCCGATGACGCCCAGCTGCCCGTGCTCGACCAGATTCACGGGAATGCGTTCGAGCGCCTCGCGCATCGGTGCCTTGTCGAGGAACCGGGCGACGAAGTCGCTGCCCATCAGGTAGTCGCGGATCTGCGGCAGGATCCCGCCCGCCAGATAGATGCCACCGTGCGCGCCGTAGAGCAGCGCCATGTCGCCGATCGTGCTGCCGAGCAGACCGCAGAATGCGTCCAGTGCCGCGCGCGCTGGCGCGTCGTCGCCTGCGATCGCCGCCGCGGTGACCGCCCCCGGCGCCGTGTGGACCGGGGGCACGCTCTGCAGCGCGCACACTGCGCGGTAGAGATTCAGCAGGCCCGGGCCCGACAGCGCATGCTCGATCGGGACGTGGCTGCGCCCGCGCTGCAGCTCGCGCAGCAGCGCCTGCTCGCCGGCATGGCCGGTGGTCAATGCCGCCTGCCCGGCCTCGGTGGCCAGCACGACCGGGCCGTGCGCGGTCGGGATGCGCACCGCAGCGCCCAGGCCGGTGCCCGGCCCGACGATCAACATCGGCCCCGGCGCGGCGGCGTCGGGGCCGGTCAGGCGCAGCACTTCGCTGGCGTCGACCTGGGCGGCGGCATGGGCGACCGCTTCGAAATCGTTGACCAGGCGGAAATCCCGGAAGCCCAGCCGCGTGCGGATGCGCTCGAGCGAGATCGGCCACGGCAGATTGGCGGTGATCACGGTGCCGTCGCCCAGCGCGTAGCCGGCGCTGGCGATCGCGCCGGCATCGACCCGGCGCCCGGGCAGGGCGGCAAGGAACTCCTCGACGATCTCCGCCAGGCCGGGATACGCCGCGCAGGCGTACTTGCGGTACTCGAGCACGCGCACCGGGCGTGCCGTATCGCCGGTGGCCTCGACCAGGCCAATACGGACGTGGGTGCCGCCGACGTCGGCGGCGATGAAGGCGTCGCGCACGGCAGGGCGGGGCGCGGTCGACGGCAGGGAAGAAGATGCAGCCACGAAAGCTCCGGGTGGGAAGGGCGCCATACGATGACAGCCGCTGCCAGATGCGACGGAGTGTCGGCATGTCATGACAACGATGTCAACGCCTCGCGGCAATGGCGTCGATCGACGGGCTGGATCCTTCACACTTTTGCAACAATCGGCGGGCGCCGCGCGGATGAACGCGATAAGCGCGTCGAATCAGCCAGTTCCGATGGCACGGGTCGCTTGCGGATGACGAGCGCATGTCGCAATGCAGCACGCGTTTCGCGCAGAAGTTGAGGCATGATGCGAGCGCCGGGTAGCGCCCGGCCTGGATTGATGACAACGTTGGTACTCGATGTCCGGTCTGCGGCAGCGCCGCGCCGGTCCCGCAGTCCCGCCCGCCGGAGCGCTCCTGATGTCTGCGATCGCGACACCGCACGTCCGCCCGACCCACGCGACTTCGATCGCGATCATGGGCCTGCTGTTCTTCATCATCGGCTTCTTCACCTGGGTCAACGGCCCGCTGATCGCGTTCGTGCAATTGGCGTTCGAACTCGACGAGGTGAACGCGTTCCTGGTGCTGATGGTGTTCTACCTGTCGTACTTCTTCCTCGCGCTGCCCGCAGCCTGGGTGCTGCGCCGGACCGGCATGAAGAAAGGGCTGGCGCTGAGCCTGTTCGTGATGGCGGCCGGTGCGATGCTGTTTGGCGAGTTCTCGACCCAGCGCTGGTACGCCGGTGCGCTGTCGGGGCTGTTCGTGATGGGCAGCGGTCTGGCGCTGCTGCAGACCGCGGTCAACCCGTACGTGAGCATCCTGGGGCCGATCGAGAGCGCGGCGCGGCGCATCGCACTGATGGGCATCTGCAACAAGGTCGCCGGCATCCTGGCGCCGGTGGTGCTGGGCACGGTGGTGCTGCACGGCATGGGCGACCTCAGCGCGCAGGCCGCGGCCGCCGATGCCGCCGGACGCGCGCAGTTGCTGGGCGAGTTCGCCGCCAAGATCCACCTGCCGTATCTGGTCATGGCCGGCGTGCTGATGCTGGTCGCGCTGGGCGTGCTGTTCTCGCCGCTGCCCGAACTGCGCCCGGCCGAGGCCAACGCCGCGGCCGAACCGGGCGAAGGCGCGCGCGTGCGCGGGCTGTTTCAGCTGCCGCACCTGTGGCTGGGTGTGCTGTGCCTGTTCCTGTACGTCGGCGTGGAGGTGCTGGCGGGGGATGCGATCGGCACCTACGGCAACGGGTTCGACCTGCCGCTGGACCGCACCAAGTTCTTCACCTCGTTCACGCTCGGCGCGATGCTGCTGGGCTACGTCGCCGGTCTGGTCGCGATCCCGCGGTTCGTCAGCCAGGAGCGCTACCTGGGCATCTCGGCGGTGCTGGGCATCGTGTTCTCGGCCGGTGCGTTTCTGAGCCACGGCTACGTCGCGGTGGGCTTCGTGGCGGCACTGGGCTTTGCCAACGCGATGATGTGGCCGGCGATCTTTCCGCTGGCGATCAAGGGCCTGGGCCGGCTGACCGAAACCGGTTCGGCGCTGCTGATCATGGGCATCGCCGGCGGCGCGATCGTGCCGCAGCTGTTCGCGGTGCTCAAGCAGCACTACGACTTCCAACTGGTGTTCCTGGCACTGACCCTGCCGTGCTACCTGTACATCCTGTACTACGGCCTGCGCGGGCATCGTGCCGGTCACGCGGCGCGCCGGGCTGCGCGATGATGGCGGCCTGAGAGACTGCCGGAGCCGGACGTGCGCAAACCCACCATCAAGGATGTCGCCGAGCGGGCCAAGGTCTCGCTCAAGACCGTCTCGCGCGTGATCAACAACGAGCCGTCGGTGCTGCAGGCCACCCGCGCGCGGGTGTTGCATGCGATCGCCGAACTCGACTACGAGCCCGACCCGTCGGCACGCAACCTGCGCAGCGCGACCTCGTTCGTGATCGGGCTGATCTACGACAACCCCAATCCGTACCACATCATCGGCGTGCAGAACGGCGTGCTCGCCGCGTGCCGGGAAACCGGCTTCGGGCTGCAGATCCATCCCTGCGACGCGAGCTCGCCGCTGCTGGTGGAAGAACTGGTGGAGTTCGTACGGCGCTCGCGGCTGGCCGGCCTGGTGCTGACCGCGCCGATGTCCGAGCGCCGCGAGCTGATCGACGCGCTCAGTGCGCGCGGCATCCGCTTGGTGCGTATCATCGCGGCCACCGAGGACCCGCGCGATGGCCATCCCTGCGTGTTCGTCGACGACCGCGACGCCGCCTACGAGATCACCGAACACCTGATCCAGCTCGGCCACCAGCGCATCGGCTTTCTGTGGGGCGGGCCGCAGCACCATTCCAGCGGCGAACGCCACGCCGGCTACGAGGCCGCGCTCAAGGACTATGGGATTCCGCACGACAAGCACCTGGTGGTTCCCGGCGACTACACCTTCGACGACGGGTTCCGCGGCGCGCGTCGGCTGCTGGCGCTGCGCGATCCGCCGACCGCGATCTTCGGCTCCAACGACGAGATCGCCGCCGGCGTGCTGGCCGCAGCCAAGTCGGCCGGTATGCACGTGCCCTTCGATCTGTCGATCGCCGGCTTCGAGGACAGTCCGTTCTCGCGCCAGTCGTGGCCGCCGCTGACCACGGCCAAGCAGGCCACCGAGGACATCGCGCGGCAGGCCGCGCGGATGCTGATCGCCAGCCTGCGCGAGGACGCCGATGCCGTCGCCGCGCAGGCCACCCACAACCAAGGCTTCGTGCCGCAGCTGGTCGTGCGCGGATCGACCGCGCCGATGCGTCCGCGTCCGACGCCGTCACCGGGACCCGAGGATGCCCCACGCGATTGAGGCGCCGCGCGACGCGGCCAGCACCTGGATGTTCCGCGAAGCCGCGCAGGCGCCGGACGTCGTCGCCGCGCAGTTCGCGCGCAACGCCGGCGCGATCGACGCGCTGGTCGCCACCCTCGTCGCCCGGCCGCCGCCGTTCGTGATGACCTGCGCGCGCGGCAGCTCCGATCACGCCGCGACCTACGCCAAGTACCTGTTCGAGACGCGCTTAGGGATCGTCACCGCATCGGCCTCGCCGTCGGTCGGCTCGGTATACGCCGCGCCGCAACGCATGCACGGCGCGCTGTTCATCGCGATCTCGCAATCGGGCCGCAGCCCCGACCTGCTGCGCAACGCCGAGGCTGCGCGCGCGGCCGGCGCGCATGTGCTCGCGCTGGTCAATGTCGAGGACGCGCCGCTGGCGCAGCTCGCCGATACGGTGCTGCCGCTGCATGCCGGCCCCGAGCGCAGCGTGGCGGCGACCAAGAGCTATCTGGCCTCGCTGTCGGCACTGTTGCAGTTGACCGCGCACTGGCAGCGGGCCGTCACCGGCGACACCGCGCTGGCCGCGGCGCTGCCGGCGCTGCCCGAGGCGATGCGCGCGGCCTGGGCCTGCGACTGGTCGCCGCTGGTCGACGGCCTGGCGGAGGCGCGCAATCTGTTCGTGCTCGGCCGCGGCACGGGCCTCGCCGCAGCGCAGGAGGCGGCGCTGAAGTTCAAGGAGACCTGCGGCCTGCACGCCGAGGCCTACAGCGCCGCCGAGGTGCGTCACGGGCCGATGGCGCTGGTCGGCCCCCGGTTTCCGGTGCTGCTGCTGGCCCAGCCCGACGGCACCGACGCCGGCACGCGCGCGGTCGCCGACGAGTTCCGCGGCCGGGGCGCGGACGTGTGGCTGGCCGCGCCCGGTGGCGAGCTGCCGGTCGTCACCGCGCCCGAGCCCGCGTGCGCGCCGTTGCTCGCGGTGCAGAGCTTCTATCGCGCGGCCAACGCGCTGTCACTGCGGCGCGGCTTCGATCCCGATGTGCCGCCGCACCTCAACAAGGTCACGGAGACCGTCTGATGACCTTCGCCCTGGTCAATGGCCGCGTGCTGACCGATGCGGGCTTCCGCGACGACCTCGCGGTGCTGGTCGAGGGCGCGCGCATCGCCGCGCTGCTCGCACATGACGATCCGCGCCTGCGCGAGGTCGAGCGCCAAGACCTCGACGGCCTGCACCTGTTGCCGGGCTTCGTCGATGCGCAGGTCAACGGCGGCGGCGGTGTGTTGTTCAACAACGCACCGACCGTCGAGGCAATCGCTTTGATCGCCGCCGCGCATCGGCGCTTCGGCACGACCGCGCTGCTGCCGACGCTGATCAGCGACGAGGTCGCGGTGATGCGCGACGCGATCGCGGCGGTGGACGCGGCGATCGCCGCCGGCGTGCCCGGCGTGATCGGCATCCACCTCGAAGGCCCCTACATCGCGCCCGAGCGCCGCGGCACCCACGATGCCGGCAAGTTCCGCGTGCCCGATGCCGAGGAGATCGCGCTGGCGACCTCGCTGCGCGGCGGTGTCACCCTGGTGACGCTGGCGCCCGAGCGCGTGCCCGCCGACACCGTGCGCGCGCTGGTGAGTGCCGGCGCGATCGTCGCCGCCGGCCACACCGCCGCCACCTGGGCGCAGGCGCGCGCCGGCCTGGCGGCGGGCATCCGCGGCTTCACCCATCTCTACAACGCGATGTCGCCGCTGCAGGGCCGCGAGCCGGGCGCGGTCGGCGCCGCGCTCGAGGACCGCGACGCGTGGTGCGGGATCATCGTCGACGGCGCGCACGTGCATCCGGCCAGCCTGCGCGTCGCGCTGGCCGCCAAGCCGCGCGGCAAGGTGTTTCTGGTGACCGACGCGATGCCCCCGGTCGGTGCCGACCGCCCCGACTACGTGCTCTACGGCGAGACGATCACCGCCGTCGATGGCGTCGTGCGCAACGCCGCCGGCGCGCTCGCCGGCTCGGCGCTCGACATGATGGCGGCGGTGCGCAACACCGTGCGCACGCTCGACGTGCCGCTGGAGGAAGCGGCGCGGATGGCGGCGACTTACCCGGCACAGTTCCTCGGCGTGGACGATCGGCTGGGTCGCATCGCGCCCGGCCTGCGTGCGGATTTCGCGTTGGTCGACGACACGCTGTCGCTGCGTGGCACCTGGATTGGTGGTGCGGCCGGCTGACATGGCCGCGCCGTCGGCGCGGCTGGCCAGCGTCGATGCGCTGCGCGGCATCGCGGTCGCGGCGATGCTGCTGGTCAACACCCCGGGCGACTGGGACCACGTCTACGCCCCGCTGCGGCACGCGGCCTGGCACGGCTGCACGCTGGCCGACCTGGTGTTTCCGACGTTCCTGTTCGTGGTCGGCGTGTCGATCGCACTAGCGTTGTCGCCTCGGCGGGCGGCCGGCGCCGACCTTGCCCGGCTGCGTCGCAGCGTGCTCGTGCGCGCGGCGCGGTTGGTGCTGATCGGCCTGGCGCTGCATCTGCTGGCGTGGTGGGTGCTCGACCTGGCGCATGTTCGCCCGTGGGGTGTGCTGCAGCGCATCGGCCTGTGCTTCGCGCTGGCCGGGCTCGCCGCGCTGTCGCTGTCGCCGCGTGCGCAATGGACGCTGCTGGCCGCGCTGCTTGTGGCCGGTGCGGTGGCTCTGGGCCTGGGCGGCACCGCGCCGGGGAGCAATCTGTTCGACCGACTCGACACCGCGCTGTTCGCACCCTGGCTGTATCGCTACGACCCGGTCACCGGCCTCGGCCACGATCCCGAGGGCCTGGCGAGCACGGCGGGTGCGCTGGCGACGACGTTGCTGGGTGTGCGTGCTGGCGACTGGCTGCGCTTGGGGCGGGTCCGCGCGCTGGGGGCGCTGGGCGTGGTCGCGTGCGCGCTGGGCGCGGCATGGTCGCTGGTCCTGCCGCTCAACAAGCCGCTGTGGAGCGGGTCCTACGTGCTGTGGACCGGTGGGCTGGCCGCGCTCGCGCTCGTCGGCCTGCACCTGCTGATCGACCGGCGCGGCTGGCCGGCCTGGGGCCGCCGGTTCGGGGTCAACGCGATCGCGGTCTATGCCGGTTCGAGCGCAATGGTGCTGCTCGCCATCGGCGCCGGCCTGTGGGCACCGCTTTATCGCGTGCTGTTCGCCGCGCCGCTGGCCCCGCTGCTCGGCGAGCAGGGCGCGTCGCTGGCATTCGCACTGGCGTTCGTCGCGCTGTGGTGGGCGGTCGCCGCCTGGATGGACCGGCGTCGGTGGTACCTGAAGGTCTGAGCCGCGATGCCGCGGCCGTGCCGAGCTTGTACCCTGCGCATCCCGCCCCACACATCCGCCCGATGACCGCGACGTTTCCCGTCTCCCCGGACGCCGATCCCGACCGCAGCGCCGCCCGCCTGGCCTGGGCGCGCGATGCGGCCGACGATGCAACGCTGACGCTCGTCCGCGCGTCGACCGATGCCGGTTTCCGCAGCTATTGGCGCACGCAGGGCGCAGGGCTGGCGCGCATCGTCATGGATTCGCCGCCCGAACTCGAGGACGTGCGGCCGTGGCTGCGCATCCGCACGTTGCTGCGCGAGGCCGGCGTGCGCGTGCCCGCGGTGCTGGCCGAGGACACCGACGCCGGGTTCCTGCTGCTCGAGGACCTGGGCCCGCGCACCTGCCTGGATGTCGTCGACGACGCCGGCGCCGATGCGATGGTCGATGCCGCGTTCGAGCAATTGCTGCGCCTGCAGGCGATCGTGTGCCCCGCGGACCTGCCGGCCTACGACGCGCCGATGCTGCAGCGCGAGCTCGACCTGTTCGAAGACTGGTTCCTCGGGCGCCACCTCGGCGTGACGCTCGACGCCGAGGCGCGCGCCGGCTTGCAGGCCGTGCAGCGGACGCTGATCGAGGTGGTGCTGGCGCAGCCGCAGGGCTTCGTGCACCGCGACTACATGCCGCGCAACCTGATGCCCGACGGCGCGGGCGTGGCGGTGATCGATTTCCAGGGCGCGGTGCGTGGACCCCTGGCCTACGACCCGATCAGCCTGTTCCGCGATGCCTTCCGCAGTTGGCCGCCGGCGCGCGTCGATGCCTGGCTCGCGCGCTACCACGCCCGCGCGCGCGCTGCCGGGGTGCCGCTCGATCCCGATCCCGCCGTGTTCGCGCGCCATGCCGACCTGGCCGGCATGCAGCGTCACCTCAAGATCCTCGGCCTGTTCGCGCGGCTGCACTACCGCGACGGCAAGCCGCGGTATCTGGCCGATGCGCCGCGTTTCGTCGCGTATCTCGACCAGGTGCTCGCGCACGAACCGACGCTCGCACCGCTGGCCGCGATCCTCGACCGCCATGTGCGGCCGCGGCTGGCTGCCATGGCACCGGCTGCGGTGTGATGCGCCAGACCGTCATCCCGCAGCTGCGCATGACCGATGCCGCGCGCAGCCTCGCGTTCTACGCCGCGCTCGGCTTCCGGGTCGACTGGGAGCATCGCTTCGAACCCGGGTTGCCGCTGTTCGCGCAGCTCACCCGCGACGGTCAGACGCTGTTCCTGAGCGGGCACGCCGGCGATGGCACGGTCGGCGGCGCGGTCTACTTCAAGGTGCCCGATGTCGATGCCTGCGCGCACGCATTCGCAGCCGCAGGCGTTGCGATCCTGCAACCGCCGCACGACACCGACTGGGGCACGCGCGAGATGCTGCTCGTCGACCCCGACCACAACCGGCTGCGCTTTGCGCAGCATCCCGACTGAGGTGCTCATGATCGACCTGTTCGACGCCCCGCCGCAGCCGGTGGACGGCATCCGCACCGGCATCGGCGGCTGGACCTTCGCGCCGTGGCGCGACAACTTCTACCCCAAGGGCCTGGTGCAGAAGCGCGAGCTCGAGTACGCGAGCCGGAAGCTGACCGCGATCGAGATCAACGGCACGTTCTACGGCGCGCAGAAGCCGGCGACCTACGCCGCCTGGCGCGCGGAGACACCGGAGGGCTTCATGTTCTCGCTCAAGGCGCCGCGCCACATCGTCGGCGCGCGCGCCCTGGCCGACACCGGCGCAAGGATCGAGGCCTTCATCGAGGGCGGCATGGCCGAACTCGGCGACCGACTCGGCCCGTTGCTGTGGCAGTTCGCACCGAACCGCCGCTTCGACGCCGACGACGTCGAAGCCTTCCTCGCGCTGCTGCCGCGCGAGGTCGACGGCCTGCCGCTGCGCCATGCCGTCGAGGTCCGCCACCCCTCGTTCCAGAGCGCGGCCTGGCTGGCGCTGGCGCGTGCGCACGACGTCGCCACGGTGTTCACCGACTCGGCCGATTACCCCTCGTTCGCCGACCTGACCGGCGACTTCGTCTACGCCCGGCTGATGTCCAGCCGCGAGGAGCACCCGCAGGGCTACCCCGGCCTGCAACTCGACGCCTGGGCACAGCGCGCGCGCCAGTGGGCGAAGGGCGGCGCCCCGGCCGACCTGCCCTACGCCGGCGAGCGCGACGCCGCCCCGGTCGTGCCGCGCGACACCTTCGTGTTCTTCATCTCCGCCGCCAAGGCCCGCAACCCCGCCGCCGCGATGGCATTGCAACAGCGGCTCGAAGCGACCACATAGCGCCGTGATCGCCTCTCCGCATCGCGGAGAAGGGCTTCTGCTGTCACCTCCTCCGCATCGCGGGGGAGGTCGGTGCGCGCAGCGCACCGGGTGGGGGCGGGAGATCATCTCCCTGCTTGTGGGAGAAGTAGAGGACATCGCCTCGACCTGTAACCCCCACCCAACCCTCCACCCGTGAAGGGCGCAATGCCCCGCACGCGGGGGAGGGCTTTTGCCCTCACTTTCCCGCATCGCGGGGAGTGCTTCTGCTGTCACCTCCTCCGCATCGCGGGGGAGGTCGGTGCGCGCAGCGCACCGGGTGGGGGCGGGAGATCATCTCCCTGCTTGTGGGAGAAGTAGAGGACATCGCCTCGACCTGTAGCCCCCACCCAACCCTCCATCCGTGAAGGGCGCAATGCCCCGCACGCGGAGAAGGGCTTCTGCTGTCACCTCCGCCGCATCGCGGGGGAGGTCGGTGCGCGCAGCGCACCGGGTGGGGCAGGGCAGTACGCGCGTTCTTCGGCCACTCCGACCGACGCAGCCCTCAGTCTACCGCGCCCTCTCGTTCCGACTTGAGCTGCGCCTCGAATGCGGCCTCGGCGGCATCGGCATAGCTTGCGCAGGTGGCTGGGCGCGCACGCTCGAGCGTGGCGCCATAGCGCAGCCCGCTGAAGTCCGGATGCGGGGTCAGCAGCAGGTCGCAGGGCAGGCTGCGCACGCGCGCGAAGCTCGCGCGGTAGGCGTCGACGATATGCGGATAGCGGGGGGTGCCGAGCAGGCGGTAATCGGGCGCGCTGAGGCTATCGACGTAGGCGATCCGCACGGGCGTGCCATCGTCGGCCCGGTCGGTCCAGGTCCAGCTCATGCCGCCTGGCGTGTGCCCGGGGGTGAAATGCACTTGCAGGCGCAGGTCGCCCAACGCCAGCGTTTCGCCGTCCTGCAGCAGACGATCGGTGACGACCGGCGGGTAGAGAAAGGCATCGCCGTAGTGGAGGTCGTCGCTGCCGCCGCGTGCGAGCAACTGCGCCGATTCGGCATTGGCCACGACCCGGGCACCGGTGGCCCGACGCAGGGCCGCCAGCGGGCCGGCATGGTCGGCATGGGCGTGGCTGAGCACGATGAACTTCAGGTCGGACGGGGCCACGCCGAGTGCGGCCATGTTCGCGAGCAGGTGCTCGGCGGTCTGTGGCATGCCGCCGTCGATCAGGATGGCGCCGGCATCGCCCTTGAGCAGCAGCGCGCTCAACTGCGCCGTGCCGATCTGCCAGGTGCCGGCGGCGATGCGCAATGGCGCGACCGGCTGCCGCCAGGCGGCGGGCACCTCGTAGGCGCGCAACTGCGGCAGCGGCTCGGCCGCCATCGCCTGCAGCGCGCCGAGGCCACCGAGCACCGCCGTCGTCCACAGCATCCAACCGATCGCGCTTCGCATCGTTCACTCCGGTCTTGATCGTGCGGCGATTGTCGACAGGCTCTCGCGGACGTCACAAGCGCGACGATCTCATCGCAGCCATGAGCGGATTCGATGGCAAGTGCCGCGATCGCGCAGGCCTCGCCTGCACTAGCGCGCGCGAGCCGGCCGATGCATCGGTCGATGGCATCGGCGGTCGAGAATCGAGAAGGGTTTCTTTCAATCCGGGGGGGCGCCGCAGTGATCGCTGTGCGCTGGCACGCGTTGGGACACCGGGTTCAGGCGCGAAGAGCGATGCGACACCAGTCGTCCAATACGGCCTTTACATTGGCTTCAAGCGTGCCTTTTCGCGTGAAGCCCCACCAGATGATGGCGCCCTGCCAGACGCTGGCCAACTGCTGACCCAGCACATCGGCAAGCACCGGATCCCGGGAAAGGCGTTGTCCCAATGCAGTGGTCAACTGCTTGGTCCACTGCGCGCCTCGAGCGCGAAGCGCAGGGTGACGGAAATCCTCTCGAAGCAGTAACAGTCCATCCGAGAAGTCCACGTCTCCAGCCCCCCTCGCTGTCAGGCGCAGGAGCAGGTCCACCGCGCCCGCAGGATCCGCCGACGCCTGGGCATCGGCGGCGTGAGTGGCTTGCTCCAACCGCGTCCAGGCATGCGACAGGGTCGACTCGACCATGCCCTCTCGCGTTCCAAAGCGCTGCACAAGTGTGGCAGGCGCGAGATCGACCCATTGCGCGGCGTGTGCGAACGACAGGCCTGGCCCGTCCCTGGCGATGAGGACGAGGAGTCGATCCATCAATTCTTCGTCCGAGACTTTCTTCGATCTGCCCATTGGTCTAATATAAACGAACGTTCGCTTACAAAAAAAGGGCGCGCCATGGCACGCATTCTTGGCTACATCGCGACCAGCCTTGACGGCTTCATCGCGTCACCTGGGGACAGACTCGATTGGCTGCAGCGTTATGAGGGCATGGCGCTCGGGGAGCACGATTACAACGTCTTCCTCCGGCGGGTCAGAACGGTCGTCATGGGACGCGGCACGTATGACTTTCTCGCTCGCGACCCCGCTCCTTGGCCGTATCCACACCACAGAGTGATTGTCGTCACCTCTGGCGTCATCGACGCGCCCCGAGGGACGCTCGAAATTCGCCACGATGTCGACGCGTTGATCGCCGAACTCAGAGCGCTTGATGACGGAGACGTCTGGATGCTGGGAGGGGGCAAGCTACAGATGGCGCTCATCGAGCGTGGGGCGCTCGATGAGATCGAGATCTACGTCATGCCGGAGCTGCTGGGCGGCGGCAGCCCGCTGTTTCCCGCCGCAGGAGTTCGTCTGAGTCCGACGCTGATCAGCGCGAAGACGCTGGACCGGGGCTGTGTCCGCCTGCACTACGCGCTTCGTAGCGAATGAACCGTGGGGAACGGGGGCGTAAACCGCTCCGAGCCGACGCGAGTGGGAGATCGAGCTGCAATCGAAGGCGCATGCAGGCCATCTCGACGCCTCGTTGGACGCGCACGCGACCCTCTCGCCAAGAGGGCAAGGACAACGGCGAGAGGACCCCGAACGCCTGCACGGTCAGAGTGCGGCGCGGTCGTAGCTCGCGTCCCGTCGATCACGAGATGGGTTGATGGCCATCGTGCAGCGCGCCGCATGCTGGTGTCGGCCGCGTCCGCGCGCATCTCATCGTGGATCATCTGCGTCGGCCGGCGCCGCGCACCAGGCCTCGACAGCGGGTGCAGTGTTCTCGATGCCTTCGCGTTGGGCCAGTTCCCACGGCCGTTCGCAGGTCGCGCTGCGCGGGCACCAAGCGTAGCCGGCCGAGCCGATGCAGCCGTGGGCGTCACGGTCGCCGCCGACCACGGCCGGTGCGGCACTCGGAGCGGGCGCGGCAGGGGCGGGTGCCTGCGGCGGGCTGCAAGCCGCCAGCAACAGGCCCAAGGGCAGGATCATGAACTGACGCATTGGAAGCTCCCGTACTGGAACGGCTCGAGAATGCCGACGGCTACGTGGCCGGTGTGTCGTCGCCACCGCGTGCTGCCGCGATTGCCGCGATCCGTGCGCGCCGCAGCGCTTCGCCGATCGCGGGGCCTGCGCGTCCTTCGGCCGCGAGGTCGCGGGCGTTGACCGCGCAGGCGGCGGCGTGGGCGCGGCGTAGTTGCGCGCCCTGCGGATAGTCGCTGTCGGTGCTGCCCAGGCGGCCGCGCTTGTCCGCTTCGCAGACCAGCGCGAGCTGGTCGATGCGTTCAGGCCGGCGGAAGCCATCGCAGCGTGCGATGAGTTCGTAGAGCGTGGTATCGCGCAGTTCGGCGATGCGGTGCACGTTGAGGTGTTCGCGGCAGGCGACGATCGCCAGCTCGCGATGCGCGGACGGCACCTTGAGCCGTGCGCACAGCGCCTCGAGCGGACGCACGCCCGCATGCTCGTGGCCGACGTGGCGCGGCAGCTGGTGCGCGGGGGTCAATGCCTTGCCGAGGTCGTGGGTGAGGGCGGCGAAGCCGATCGCATCGTTGCCCGGCGCCAGCCGCGCGGCCATGTCGACGACCAGTTCGATATGCGTGCCGGTGTCGACCTCGGGGTGATATTCGGCGCGCTGCGGCACGCCGTACAGTGCATCGACCTCGGGCAGTACGACCGCGAGCGCGCCGCAGTCGTGCAAGGTGCGCACGAACGCCGACGGCCGCGCCGAGCCCAGGGCGCGACGCAGCTCCTGCCACACGCGTTCGGGCGTCAGCGTGGCCAGTTCGCCGGCGTCGACCATCGCGCGCATCAGCGCCATCGTCTCGTCGGCGACCGTAAAACCAAGCGGCGCAAAGCGGGCCATGAAACGTGCGGCGCGCAGCACCCGCAACGGGTCCTCGGCAAATGCCGGGCCGACGTGGCGCAGCAGCCGTGCATCGAGGTCCCGCGCGCCGCCGTAAGGATCGATCAATGTGCCGTCGGGGGCCTGGGCGATCGCGTTGATCGTGAAGTCGCGGCGCTCGAGATCCTGTTCCAGCGTCACCGAGGGGTCGGCATCGACGACGAAGCCGCGATGGCCGCGCCCGGCCTTGCGCTCGGTACGCGCCAACGCGTACTCCTCGCCGGTGTGCGGATGCAGGAACACCGGGAAATCGCGCCCGATCGCGCGGAAGCCCGCGGCCTCCATCGCCGCCTGGGTCTGGCCGACGACGACGAAATCGCGGTCGCCCGGCGTCTGGCCGAGCAGCGCATCGCGCACCGCGCCACCGACCAGATAGGTCTGCATCGCACTCACGGCGTGGGGCAGGCGAACGACGTGCGCCGGGCATCGCTGCCACCGCGCAGGCGTTCGTCGAGCTTGGCCGCGCGCCCGTACATGCGCCAGTCGTAGAGCACGCTGAAGGCGAGCACGCGGGCGACGTACTCGCGCGTTTCGCGGTAGCTGATCGTCTCGATCCAGAAATCGGGGGCCATGTCCGGGCGCTGCGACAGCCAGCGCGAGGTCGGCGTCGGTCCGGCGTTGTAGGCGGCGATCGCGACGTAGGGCTTGCCGTACATGTCCTTCTTCTCGCGCAGGTAGGCGGTGCCCAGCGCGACGTTGGTCTCCGGATCGTACAGGCTCTCGGCGCCGCCCCAGCTGCGGCCGAGCCGGCGCGCGACCGCAGCGCCGGTCGCGGGCAATACCTGCATCAGCCCGCGGGCATCGGCCGGCGAGCGCGCACGCGGGTTGAACGTGCTCTCGGCGCGGATCTCGGCTGCGACCCAGGCCGGGTCCAGGCCGTGGCGCTTGGCCTCGCGCTCGATCAGCGCCTGCTGGGTCAGCGGGAAGCGCAGCGCGTAGAGCCGGGTTTCGTCGGGCTGGCGACCGAGTCCGAACACCGCGCGGTCGTACCAGCCGTTCTCCTGGGCCACCAGCACCGCGATGCGCCGCTGGTCGTCGTCGAAGCGCTCGAGCGCGGCGCTCCATTCGCGCGTCGCCCAGATCGGCCGCTCGATGCGGTACAGCGCCATCGCCCGCACGATGCCCGGGTCGGTCGCCACGCGCGTCTTGGCCTCGTTCGATGGTGCGAAGTCCCAGGGGCACAGTGCGTAGGACTGGCCGAGGCGGTCGGCGGCGAGGAAGCCGTGGAAGTCGGATTTGGTCGCCGCGTCGCGGTACAGCCGCTCGGCGGTCGCCGCATCGCCGGTCAGTGCCGCCAGCCGCGCCTCGAAATAGGTCCAGCGCGATTGCGCGCGCTGCGCTGCGCCCATTGCGCGGATCGCCGACAGCGCTGCCGGCCAGTCGCTGCGCGCCATCGCCTCGCGCGCGCGCCATTCGTGCAGACGCTCGTCGTAGGCCGAGGCCGGCACCCGTGCCAGCAGCCGCGCCGAGTCCGGCAGGTAGGACGCCACGGTCCACAGCGCGGCCTGGTAGAGCACGCGACCGTTGTCTTCCTCGGTGAAGCCCAGCGCGCTCGCGACCGCCGGCAACTGCGCCTCGGCCGCCAGTGGGTCGTCCTTGGCCAGGCGCGCCAGTCCGTGCGAGGCGACCAGTCGGCTGCGCGCGGTCTTCGGCCAGCCGGTGGCGCGCGCGTGCGGCGCCTGCAGATAGGCCGCGTAGTCGGTCGCCAGCGGCTGCTCGGCGGCGGAGAACCCGCGCGCGATTCCGCGCGCCATCGCCACGTCCTGCGCGGCAACCGCCAGGTCGAAGCGTTCCCAGCGCAGGGCGTCGTCGAGGCCGCCGCGCGCGGCCAGGGTCTGCAAGGGGGCATCGCAGGTGTCGGGCAGCGAGGCGCCGCTGCTGCGCCAGATCGCCTGCACGTCGCGCGTCCACTGCGCATCGGTGGCGCCGGTGCGGGCGCGCGCGTCGAGTTCGATGCAGCGCAGCGCGACGTTCGAAATCGACGGCGACCAGGCCGCACGCACGCCGGCCCAGTCCTGACGCTTGGCCATGGCGCGCAACCAGCTCTCGCGGAAGACCTCGGCCACCGGCTCGCCGGCATGCCGGGTCAGGAAGTCCTGGCCCTGGGCCAACGGCAGCGTGTCGAGATTGCGCCGCAGCGCAGCCAGCTCCAGCCAGGCGGCGGCCGGATGGCCGGTCATCGCCGGCGGCACCGGCTGGCCGCGCTCGGCAGCCTGCATCGCCGCGAGGAACCCGTCGTCGCCCGGTGCTTGCGCCTGCGCACCGGCGGCGAGCGCGAGCAGGGACAGCAGGGCGCCGCGCAGGGTGCGCGGCAGCGGGCGGGCGGTGCGAGGGGCGCTGGACGGCATCGGCGGACGGACGGCGGCGAAGGGCCGACGACTATAGCCAAGCGTCGCTGAAGCCGATGTGGGAGCGACGCTGCCCCTGCGGCGCTTTTCTTAGTCCGCGCGCAGCCAGGCGAGTACCGCGTCGACGTCGTCGGCCTCGAGCAGCAGTTCGGCCAGCGCGTGCTGGCCGGTCGCCGCGGCGGTGGCGGCCAGCGCCGATGCGCATAGCGTTTCGTCCCAGTCCGGCGCGGCGACCAGGCCGGCGAGCAGCGGCAGCCGGGCGAGCGCGGCGACGTAACCGTCGATCAGGCTGTCGGGAATCACCGCATCGCTGGCGGCGCGCGCCAACTCGATGCTCGCGGGCAACACGAAGTGACTCGGGCAGGCGCGTTCGGGGGCCTCGGCCAGCGCGGCGACGATGTGCGGCACGGCCGCGAACGAGGCCGGGTGTACGCGGCCCTCGTCGCACAGCGCCGCCCACAGCGCCTGCCACGGCGGGCTCTGCCAACTGTCCTCGGTCGCGCCGTCGAGCTGCGCCAGCAACGCAGGCACCCCAAGGGCGATGCCCTGCGCGCAACTCAGGCGCGCCCACGCCGGATCGTCGAGCGCCAGCATCGGCGCATCGGCCAGCCCGTCGCGCGGACTCATGCGCGGCGGCCCACGATCAGCCAGTTGTTGAACGGCGTGTCGCCGTACAGCGGCCGCAGCGTGGTCGCCAGACCCGCGCCTTCGAGCTGCGTGCGCAGGCCATCGGCGGTCGGATAGCAGCGTGCGCGTTCCTGCATCCAGCCGGCGAAATTGGCCAGCCGGTCGGTGATGCGCGACGTCCGGCTGCGGGTCGAGCCGTCGGCCAGTCCGCTGCGGATCACCAGCAGTGCGCCCGGCGCCAGCATCGCGATCACCTCGTCGAGCAACGCGCGCTGGCGCTCGTGCGACAGGTACTGCAGCACGTCCAGGATCGCGACACTGCCCTGGTGCGCCGGCAGGCCGGCGGCGAGGTCGAGCACGTCCAGCCGCACCTCGGCCAACCCGGCGCGTGCGGCGACCTCGCGGCCGCGGCGGATCTTGGCCGCGTCGATGTCGACGCCGGCGTAAGCCAATGTCTGGCCATCGGCACGCAGCGCATGCGCCAGCAGCCCCAGGCCACAGCCCAGGTCGAGCACCGGCGCGGTCGTCGGCCGCAGCGCCTGCAGCACGCCCGGGTACAGCGGGTCGGTGCGCAGCTTGGTCAGCGTGTAGTAGTAGTCGTAGCGGTTGCCCAGCGGATGACGCGGCAGGAAGGCGCGGGCGATGCCACGCGCGGCGTCGCGCGGATACGGGGCGGTGGAGAGCGGGGTGGGGTCGGAGGTGGTCGCGGTCATGCCCGCGACAATAAGCCGCGTGCGACCGGCAGCGCCAGTCGCGCCCAGTCCGCGTGCAGCGCGGCCGATGGATGCAGGCCGTCGTCGGCCAGCATTGCCGGCTCGCCGCCGCGGGCGCGGCTGATCGGCGCGATGTCGACGAACGCCACCCCTTGCCGCGCACAGAGCGCCATTGCCGCAGCGTTGTAGGCATCGAGCGTGCGCGCGATCTCGCCGACGTCGCGCCCGGAATGCGCACCGAACGGCGTGACGCCCCAGTCCGGGATCGCGAGCACGAACACGCGCTGGGCGCGGTCGCCGGCGAAGCCGATCGCCCGCGCGAGCAGTGCTTCGAAGCGCGGCAGGTAGTCGTCGAGCGCGCGGCCGCGGTACTGGTCGTTGACGCCGATCAGCAGGCTGACCAGGTCGAACGGCCCTTCGGGCGCGGCGGCGTCGATGCCGGCATCGAGCTCGTCGGTGGTCCAGCCGGTGGTGGCGACGATCTGCGGCGCGTCGATCGCGGTGCCGGCCGCGCGCAGCGCATCGGCCAGCACCACCGGCCAGCGCGCCGCCGGCGCGATGCCTTCGCCGATCGTGTAGCTGTCGCCGAGCGCCAGGTAGCGGAGCGGCCGCGCGTGCTCAGCCATTGACCGCGCGCGGCACCAGCGGCACGACCTTGCGCGCGTCGGTGATCTGGCGATCGAGCACCCGCTCGATGCGCGAGAACACCTCGCGCAGCTGCGCCGGCTCGGGCAGCAGCGTCACGCGGAAATGGTTGCGATAGGGCACGTTGAAGCTGTTGCCCGGCACCACCAGCACGCCCTCGGCGTCCATCAGGTCCAGCGCGAACGCATGGTCGTCGAACCCCTGCGCGAACTCCGGCGCGATGCCGGGGAAGGCGTACAACGCGCCGGCCGGCTCGACCAGTTGCAGATAGCGGCTTGCCGCGCAGGCGTCGACCACCGCCCGGCGCGCTTCGTACAGCCGGCCGCCGGGCGCGCACAGCGCCCCGATCGTGTCGATGCCGGTCAGCGCGGCTTCGATCGCGAACTGGCCGGGCACGTTCGCGCACAGGCGCAGGGCGCCGAGCAGGTCCATCGCGTTGCGGAACTCGCGGCTGCGCGCCTCACTGCCCGACAGCACCGCCCAGCCCACACGCCAGCCGCAGGCGCGGTGGACCTTCGACAGCCCGCCGAACGACACGCAGGGCACGTCGCCTGCGATCGGCGCGAGCGGCTCGAACACCGCGCCGTCGTAGGTGATGGCGTCGTAGATCTCGTCGCACAGCAGCAGCAGGCCATGACGCTCGGCGACGGCGACGATGCGCTCGAGCAGCGCGCGCGGGTAGACCGCACCGGTCGGGTTGTTGGGATTGATCAGCACGATCGCGCGCGTACGCGGCGACACCAGCGCCTCGAGCGCGTCGGGGTCGGGCAGAAAGCCGTGCTCGGCCTTGCACTGGTAGAACACCGGCCGCCCGTCGTTGAGGATCGTCGCCGCCGACCACAGCGGATAGTCGGGCGAGGGCACCAGCACCTCGTCGCCGGGATTGAGCAGCGCGCGCAGCGCGATGTCGATCAGCTCGCTGACGCCGTTGCCCACGAACACGCGCTCGGGCGAGACCGCGTGCGCGCCGCGCGCGGCATGGTGGGCGGCGATCGCCTCGCGGGCGATCGGCAGGCCCTGCTGGTGGGTGTAGGGATCGGTGTCGTGGATGCGACCGGCGATCGCGCGCTGCAGGTGCTCGGGCGCGCGGAAACCGAACGCGCCGGGATTGCCGATGTTGAGCTTGATCAGCGTGCGCCCCTGGGCCTCCAGCTCGCGCGCTCGCCGGGCCAACTCGCCGCGGATTTCGTAGCGCACTTCGGACAGGCGTTCGCGGGTTTTGAGGGGGGCGGACATCGGGCGGCGCTCTGCGCGGGGAGGATGGCCCGATGCTAGCCCAAAAGCCGCATGAATGCGGCCACGCCGACGAACGGGCGCCCCCGGCTGTCGTGCGCGCCCTGGCGCTGTCCCCGTAGAATCCGCCGCATGCCGACTGCCCCGCCGATCGCTTGACCGCCCCCGACCCTGCGCTGCGCGCGATCGGCTGGCCATTCGACGGCCCCCCGTCCGGCCCCTGGGCCGAGGCGATGGCCGCCCACCCGCAGGCGCGCCCCAGGCGTGTGGTCGAGCAACACCGCTCCGGCTACCTGGTCGCCGGCGCCCCTGGCCAGGCGCTGGCGGTCGAGTCGCTGCCCGACTGGCTGCGCCGCAGCGGCTACCGCAAGGGCACGATGGCGCCCGAGGACCGCGCCGCGGTCGGCGACTGGGTGCTGGTCGAGGACGAGCGCCGCATCGTCGCGATGCTGCCCCGTCGCAGCGCGATCAAGCGCGCGGCGGCCGGCGAGCATTACCGCCAGCAGTTGATCGCCGCCAACATCGACACCGTGCTCGTGGTCTGCGGCCTGGATGCCGACTTCAACCCGCGCCGCATCGAGCGCTATCTGCTGCTGGTGCAGGGCGGCGGCACACCGGTCGTCGTGCTGACCAAGGCCGACCGCGACAGCGCCGACCCGGAGGCCGCGCGTGCCGCGCTGGCCGAGATCGCCGCGCTGGGCGTCGCGGTGCTGGCGGTCAACGCCCGCGACCCCGACAGCGTCGCCGCGCTGCATCCCTGGCTCGGCCCGGGCACCACCGCGGTGCTGGTCGGTAGCTCGGGGGCCGGCAAATCGACGCTGACCAATACCTTGCTCGGCCGAGAACACATGCGCACCGGCGCGGTACGCGACAGCGACGACCGTGGCCGGCACACGACCACCCATCGCGCACTGATTCCGCTGCCGGCGGGTGCCTGCCTGATCGACACCCCGGGCATGCGCGAGCTCAAGCCGACCGGCGAAGAAGATCTCGCCGAGGGCGGTTTTGCCGACATCGAAGCCCTGGCCGCCGACTGCCGTTTCCGCGACTGCCGGCACGAACGCGAACCCGGCTGCGCCGTGCGCGCCGCAGTCGAGGCCGGCACCCTGACCGCGCAGCGGCTGGCGAACTACCTCAAGCTGCGCGACGAACGCGACGCCGCCACCGCCCGCCGCGCCGACCGCCTGGCCGCCCGCCAGGACGACGCCCGCCCGACCGGCCGACGCCCCGGCCGACGCTGAGGCCCGGTCGCGCGCGCTGCGCGTCGCCCCCCCTCCCGCGGCGTGCGGGACGCTGTCGCCATCTTCGGTACAGCCGCGCCTTGCTCCCTTCCGCGCGTGCGGGACGGTGCCGCGATCTTCGGCATTGCAGCGCCGTGCTCCCTCCCCCGCGCGCGGGGGAGGGTTGGGGTGGGGGAAACGGCCGCGAGGGCGCGTCGTTTGGATGTCGGGAACGCCCCGGCCCCCACCCGCCGCGCGACGCGCGTCGACCTCACCCCGCAAGCGGGGGAGGTGTTGCGATCTTCGGCATTGCGGCGCGGTGCTCTCTCCCGCGCGCCGGGACGGTGTCGCGATCTTCGGCACTGCAGCGCGGTGCTCCCTCCCCGCGTGCGGGACGGTGCCGCGATCTTCGGTGTTGCAGCGCTGTGCTCCCTCCCC
>NZ_JBDJNS010000032.1:0-42432 GCF_039674545.1 Luteimonas sp. TWI382 | reverse complement strand
CCGGGGCAAACCCGGGTTACTTTTTCGATTTTCCGGCGTTGGGTGCCCCCCCCCCTGGGGTTGCCGCGTGAAAAGCGACTCTGACCCCGGTTTTGGGAGCCCGGCTTGGTTCAAAGAGGGGCGGGCTGGATGATCTCGACCCAGTAGCCGTCCGGGTCCTTGATGAAGGCGATCGAGCGCATGCTGCCGTCGCTCAGCCGCTTCTGGAACGGGACCTCCAGCGCCTCGAATCGCGCGCAGGCGGCGCGGATATCGGGCACGCTGACGCAGATATGGCCGAAACCGCGCGGGTCGCGATTGCCGTCGTGGTAGACCGGGCCGTCCTGATGTTCGGTGCCGTGGTTGTGCGTCAACTCGAGCACGCCGCGCTGCTGCGCCAGCCACTGACGGCGCGCTTCGTCGTCGTCGGGGAGGGCCTCGGCGTCGTCGATCAGCACCAGGAAGTACAGCGAGAACTTCGCGTCGGGGAAATCCACCTTGCGCGCGAGGGTGAAGCCGAGTACGCGGGTATAGAAGTCCAGCGATGCGACCGGATCCTTGACCCGCAGCATCGTGTGGTTGAAGACGAACTCGCGCGTCGCGCGATCGCGTTCGGCAGCGACACCGGGGACCTGGGCGAGTGCGGCACGGGTCTGTGCGGTCATGGCACGGCTTTTCCGAAATGGCGGGTGCGCCATTATCGGTGATCGGCCACTCGCCTGCGGGCATGACGCGCAACGCTGCGTCGCGGCCCCATGCGCCCGCCCCCGCCGCCATCACCCCTCGCCGGTCTCCGGTTGCAGCCAGCCGCGAGCGCGGAAGACCGGGCCGACCAATGGCAGCACCGCTTCGACCTCGAACACGCAGCGCCCGTCGTCCTCGCGCTCGTTGCCGCGCACGTCCGCCAGCAGGCGCGCCGGCAGCGGCAGCACGCCGAGCACGCGCGCCCCGACCACGTTCCAGTACAGCGTCCCGTCGTGGTGGTGCAGCACGCAGCGCAGGTGCAGCGCGCCACGGCGCAGCCGCAATTGGCCGTCGCGATGCCACAGCCGCCAACGCGCCTGGCCTCGTCGCGGCGTGGTGTCCAGTTCGCGCAGCCAGATCTCCCCGCGTGGCCCGGTCGTGCAGTCCAGGGTCAGCGCCGCGTCCGTGGCAGCGCCCGGCACGGCAGCCAGGCGCGCGCACAGTCGCGCCAGGCGCCCCCGACTGCGCTCGATCGTCATCGCGCCGACATGCCGCGCATGCCCGCGCGCGCCATGCAGCGTACGCAGCGCACCGGGCATCCGGAAGAACGCGGCGCCGAGCAGGGTCTGGAACAGCGTCGGCACCATCGCGCGGCCTGGAACGGATCGGGCGCGCAGAATAGCGCTTGCGCGCCCGGCGATCAGCCCGGATCGACCGCCGCGGGCGGTCGTCGCTGCAGGCCGAGCAGACCGAACGCCACCGCCAGGGCCGCATACGCGGCCGCGAACTGGAATGCGATCGCCTGGCGCAGCCCCTCCAGCTGCCAAGGCAGGACCAGCGCACCGGCCGGGTGCACCGAATGGATCACCCCGAACAGGGTCGCAACCGCGGCCAGCAGCAGTGTCGCCACGGCAGTGGCCGGGCGCCAATCGACCAGCGCGACCAGGGTCGTCGCCCACAGCATCGCGGTGATGATGAAGCCGTTGCCGAGCACGACGATGGTCGCCATCTCCGGCAGTCCGTGGCCGGCATCGAGCTGCGCGTACAGCGCAGCCATGCGTTCGGGATCGATCCACGCCGGATTGCCGAACTTGATGTTGAGCAGGTAGGCGATGGCCGGCAGGAAAGCCAGCGACACTGCGATCGCGTGCTCGCGCCTCGTGCTGTGAAACGCCTGCACGGTGATGTCGATGCCGACGAACACGATGATCGGTGCCAGCACCGCCACCGGCAGCCACTGCACCAACCCCGAGACCAGCCCGAGCACGCCGCCCAGGCCGATGAACAGTCCGGTCAGCAGCGTGTAACCGCTGCGTGCCCCCATGTGCTTGTAAGCAGGCTGGCCGATATAGGGCGTGGTCTGCGCGACCCCACCACAGACGCCGGCGACCAGCGTGGACACCGCCTCCACCAGCAAGACATCGCGCGTGCGGTAGTCATCGCCGGCCGCGCGCGCACTTTCGCTGACGTTGATCCCGCCGACCACCATCAGCAGGCCGAACGGCAGCAGCAGCGACAGGTACGGCAGTGTGGTCGGCAGTCCGGTGACGAAGCCCAGGTTCGGCCACGGCCAGGCGGGTGCAGGCCAGGTGACGTCGGGCACGGCGAACCCCGGCGACAGGCCCGACAGCCCGAGCCCGTAGTACAGCACCAGCCCGACCAGCAGCGCGAACGGCACACCCGGCAGGCGGAACGGCACCGGTCCGCGGGCGACGAGCACGTACAGCAGCAGCCCCAGTGTCGCAAAGCCCGCGACGGGCGAGCGCAGGGTCTCGATCAGTGGCAGGAAGCCGAGCAACATCAACGCCGCACCGCCGATCGAGCCCAGCAGCGCTGCGCGCGGCACGACCCGGGTGATCCAGTCGCCGGCAAACGACAGCAAGCATTTCAGTACGCCCATGACGACCAGCGACGCCATGCCGAGCTGCCAGGTCGCGATGCCGGCGGCCTCGGCGTCCATGCCCTGCTGGCGGAACGCGAGAAACGCAGGACCGAGCACCAGCAGCGCCATGCCAATGCTGGTCGGCGCGTCGAGGCCGAGTGGCATCGCGGTGACATCATCGCGGCCGCTACGTTGCGCCAGACGCCGCGCCATCGCCGTGTACATCAGGTTGCCGACCAGCACGCCGAACGCGGTGCCCGGGAACATGCGTCCGAACACGATGTCGGCCGGCACCCCGAAAATCCCGACCAGCGCCGCGGCGATGAACCCCAGAATCGAGAGGTTATCGACGACGAGGCCGAAGAAGCCGTTGATGTCGCCGGGGACGAACCAGCGGGGCCGGGCGTCAGGGGGCGTGCGCGGGGAAGAAGCCATACGGATTCCGGTATTGGGCATCGATCCCGGCGTTTCTGCGAAGGCCGGACGTGACAGCACCAGGCGTCACACGCGACGGCGCCGCGCCTCCCGCCGATTGCCCACCTCGGCGCGCCGCGAGCCATCGGGCGGGACGGTCTTCAGCACTTCGCATCGCGCCGGCGAGTGCCGGCGCGAATCGTTGAAGGATGGAGCGGCGCGGATGACAGATGCGCTCGAGCGACATGGTGGGATCTGGGGACGGAGGAGATGGGGTCAGAACGACACGTCGGCATGCAACTGCGAGCGCAGCACCGACAAGTGTCCGGTCTCGCGCTTCCACGCCAACCGGATCGCCTCGATCGACGCCGCGGCTTCCGGGGTATCGGCATGCAGGACCACCAGCTCCTTGGAGCGCAGCCGGCTGGGCGTGTTGCTGCCCGGCGGCAGCCACTGGCCGTAGACGTCGACGACGCTCAGACCGGCCGGGAACCGGGGCGAGACCTCGCGATCGAGGAAATCCAGCCAGCGCCGCTCGGCGGCGGCCGTCTCATCGGCGTCGGCCTCCCACCGCCCGGTGGCGAAATACAGTTCGGTGCGCAGCCAGCCGCGGCCCTCCGCGGGGCGCGTCGCATCGCCCTGATAGGCGGCAGTCACGCCCTGCCTTGGCGCGCCGGCAGGCACGGGCGCGCTCGCGCAGGCAACCAGCGACAACGCGACGAGCAACGGAACGGTGGTGCGCAACTCAGACGGCATGGCGATCGGCATCGACGAAGGAAGAGCGCCATCCTAGGCACTGGCGCGTCCGCAATTGTTGCGGCGCCGCAACACTGTATCGCTTTATGCAGATGGACGCATGGATCGTACGACGGGCCTAATGCGGCCCTGGCCGTCGCTTCACGCACGGCCATCGGCGCCGGGCCTCGCGCGCGTCCCTCTCCCCGCCCGCGACGGTTCCGGAGCCACCCCTTACCCGCCCCGCGCCAGGAGTCCGCATGCGTCGTCCGTCCGTCCGTCGTCCCCCCGCCCCGCTGGCCCTGGCGATCGCGTGTGTGATCTGCGCGCCGGCCGCCGCGCAGACGGCCGACGCCGATGGCGCCACGCGGCTCGACGCGGTGATCGTCACCGGCACCCGCGCCGCCGACCGCACCGTGCTCGAATCGACCTCGCCGATCGACGTGCTCGACGCGCAGGACCTGCGCCGGGCGGGCGTGGCCGGCGGCGAGTTGGGCAGCGCGCTGCAGACACTGCTGCCGTCGTTCAACTTTCCGCGCCAGTCCAACTCCGGCGGCGCCGATCACGTGCGCGCCGCGCAACTGCGCGGCCTTTCGCCCGATCAGGTGCTGGTGCTGATCAACGGCAAGCGCAGGCACACCTCGGCACTGGTGAGCACCGGCTCGAAGATCGGTCGCGGCGCCACACCGGTGGACTTCAACGCGATCCCGGTTTCAGCGATCGCGCGCATCGAGGTCCTGCGCGACGGCGCCGGCGCGCAGTACGGGTCGGACGCGGTCGCAGGCGTGGTCAACGTGATTCTCGACGACGCGGCAGATGGCGGTGCGTTCGAGGCCAGCTATGGCCTGCACCACACCGACCTGGCGCCGATCGGGCGCACGCTCACCGACGGCCAGACCAGTTTTGTCAGCGCCAAGGTCGGCACCGCGCTCGGCGACGAGGGCTTCCTGCGCGTGGGCCTGGAGGCCCGCAACCGCGAGGCCACCAACCGCGCGGGCTTCGACCAGGTGCCGCCGTGGGACCAGACGGAGGCCAACCTCACGGTGCAGGGCCGGCGCAACTACCACCTGGGCGATGGCGCGTCGCAGGATCTCAACGGCTGGTTCAACACCGAAGTGCCGATCGGCGAGACGGCGACGCTGTATGGCTTCGGCACCTACCACCAGCGCGATACCGAAGGCGCGAACTACTACCGCTACCCCGACGGCAAGGCGAACTGGCCGCAGGTCTATCCCGACGGCTTCCGGCCGGTCTCGATCGGCGAAAATCTCGATATCGGCGCGGTCGCGGGCGTGCGCGGCCAGTGGGGCGAGTGGCAGGTCGACGCCAGCCTCAATCACGGCCGCAACGAGTTCACGTACCGCCTGCGCGACTCGATCAACGCTTCGCTCGGGCCCGGCAGCCCGACGCGCTTCCGCACTGGCGACTACGCGTTCTCGCAGCGCCTGCTCAACCTCGACCTCAGCCGCGGCTTCGAGACGTTCACCGACTACCACACCGTCGCCGCGGGCCTGGAACTGCGCACCGAGCGCTACGAGACCGGCGCCGGCGACCCGGCGAGCTATGCGGTCGGCCCGTACGCCGACCGGCCGGCCGGCTCGCAGGCCGGCGGCGGGCTGACGCCGCAGGACGAGGCCGACCTCGACCGCGACGTCGCCAGCCTCTACGCCAGCCTGGCCAGCAGCTTCGGCGAGCGCCTGGCGACCGATGTCGCGGTGCGCTACGAGAACTACGACGACTTCGGCGGCGAACTGACCGGGCGGCTGGCCGCGCGCTACGAGTTCGCGCCGGCGTTCGCGCTGCGCGGCGCGCTGTCGAACAACGTCCGCGCGCCGGCGCTGGCGCAGACCGGCTACGAGTCCACCAGCACCGGCTACAACGCCGCTGGCCAGATCGTGCAGGGCCGGCTGCTGTCGGTGAACAACCCGATCGCGCGCGCACTGGGCGCGACCGACCTGTCGCCGGAGACGTCGATCAACGCCAGTCTGGGCTTCACCAGCCGCATCGGCCGGCGCTTCGACATGGCCCTGGACCTGTTCCA
Organism: Luteimonas sp. TWI382; assembly: GCF_039674545.1. Taxonomy (NCBI): domain Bacteria; kingdom Pseudomonadati; phylum Pseudomonadota; class Gammaproteobacteria; order Lysobacterales; family Lysobacteraceae; genus Luteimonas; species Luteimonas sp. TWI382. Next base: position 36,697 of record NZ_JBDJNS010000032.1, on the reverse strand, counting down.
GATCGAGATCGACGACCGCATCGCGCTGTCGGAAGCGATCACCGGCGATGCGTTGACCGCGTTCGTCGATGCCAACTTCGATGTCGCGCGGATCCAGAGCGCGCAGTTCTTCGTCAACGCCGCCGACACCCGGACCCGCGGTGCCGAGCTGGTCGCCAATTGGCGCGACGCGCTCGCCGGCGGCCAACTGCACCTGACCGGGGCCTGGAGCTACGCCAAGACCGAGCTGCGCAACATCGTCGCCACGCCGCAGCAACTCGCCGCGCTGGACCCGGACTACGTGCTGTTCGGCGTCGAGGAGCGCAACACGCTGACCGACGCCGCGCCGCGCACCCGCGGCCAGTTCACCGCGACCTGGCGCGACGACCGCTGGAACCTGCTCGCGCGCGTTCAGCGCCACGGCAGCGCCAAACGGGTGTTCAACTTCGGCGGCGGCCATGAGCCCGAGCAGGTCTACGGCGCGCAATGGCAGCTCGACGCCGAGGTCGAACTGCGCCTGGCCCAGCGCTGGACGCTTGCGCTGGGCGGCCAGAACATCACCGACGAGTACCCGGACCTGTCGAACGAGGACATCTTCTACTTCGGCAACCTGCCCTACGACGTGCTCTCGCCCATCGGCAGCAACGGCGCCTATTGGTACACCCGCGTGCGCTACACGTTCTGACCCGACCGCGCCGTTGCTGAGCGTGCGTCACGCCGCGGGCGGCGGCCCATCGATCCAGGCCAGCGTCGCGATCCGGCCGCTACGGCCGTCTCGCCGGTGCGAGAAGAACGCGGACGGTTCGGAGATCGTGCAGCGTCCGCCCCCGTGCAGCGCGCCGGGCCGCAGGCCGGCAGCGATCAGCCGGCGGCGCGCCAGCGCGAACAGGTCGACCCGCCAGTGTCCAGGCCGGGTGGCGACGAAGGCCGCCGCCGTGCCCGCGTCCGGCCCCACGAAGGCGTCGTACACCTCGGCCCCGACTTCATAGGCCTGCGGCCCCGCCGCCGGCCCCAGCCAGGCGCGCACGCGGTCGGGCGGCGTGCGCATCGCGCCGAGCGTGCGCTCGAGCACCCCGGCCGCCAGGCCGCGCCAACCCGCGTGCGCGGCGGCGACCTCGCGGCCATCGTCGGCGGCGAACACCACCGGCAGGCAGTCGGCGGTCAGGATCGCCAGCACGGTGCCGGGCACCGAGGTCACCGCCGCATCGGCTTCAGGCTCGGCGTCGGGCGAGGCAGCGCCCGCGCCCGGCGCGTCGAAACGCAGCACTGTGGTGCCATGCACCTGCCGCAGCCAGTGCGGCGGCGACGGCAGCGCGAGCAGCCGCACCAGCGCGGCGCGGTTGCGGTCGACGACCGCCGGGTCGTCGCCGTCGGGCGAATAGCGGTTGCCCAGATTGAACTGGTCGAACGGCGGCGGTGACGCGCCGGCGCCATGGCGCAGCGTGGTCCCGGCGCGCACGCCCGGCGGCGCGGGCCAATCGGCGGGCAGCCAGGCGCTCATCGGCGCGCCAGGTCGCCGTGCGCTGCGGCATCGGCACGCAACGCCTTGAGCAGGGCCTGCATGTCGGCCGGCAGCGGTGCGCTGCAGCGCACGGCCTCGCCGGTCGTGGGATGGCGGAACGCCAGCGTCTCGGCATGCAGCGCCTGACGGCGGAAGCCGCGCAGCATCGACGCGGTCTCCTCCGACGCGCCCTTGGGCAGCTTCAGCGCACCGCCGTACAGCGGGTCGCCGAGGATCGGATGGCGCAGATGCGCCATATGCACGCGGATCTGGTGGGTGCGGCCGGTCTCGAGCCGGCACTCGAGCGCGGTGTGCGCGCGGAACCGCTCGCGCAGGCGATAGTGAGTGACCGCCTCACGGCCATCCTCGCGCACGGCCATGCGCAGGCGATCGCGCGGGTGCCGGTCGATCGGCGCATCGGCCGTACCGCCCGAGACCAGCGCGCCGACCACGACCGCCAGGTACTGGCGGTGCACGTCGCGCGCCGAGAGCTGCTCGACCAGCGCGTTATGCGCCTCGAGCGTGCGCGCGACGACCATGACCCCCGAGGTGTCCTTGTCCAGCCGGTGGACGATGCCCGCGCGCGGCAGCGCGGTCAGCGACGGGTCGCGGAACAGCAACGCGTTGACCAGCGTGCCATCGGGGTTGCCGGCGCCCGGATGCACGACCAGGCCGGCGGGCTTGTCGATCACGAACACCTGGTCGTCCTCGTACAGCACCGACAAGGGGATGTCCTGCGGCAGCGCCTCGGTCTGGACGTCGAGGACGACGTTCAGGCGGACGGTCTCGCCGCCGACGACCGGGTCGCGCGGGCGCGGCACGGCGCCGTCGAGCAGGACATCGCCGGCCTTGATCCAGGCGGTGAGGCGGGAGCGCGAAAACTGCGGGAACAGTTCGGCCAGGACCGCGTCGAATCGGCGTCCCGCGGCGGCATCGGGCACCTTGGCGGTGCGCTGGTCGGGAAGGTCGCTGGGGGCTGGCTGCATTGGACGGCTCGGATTCAGGCGTGGGCGACGGGCACGGGGCCCGGACTGGTATTATCCGCGCTTCGTGCCCCGACCGCCCATTGCCTCCATGACCCCACGCCTTGCATTGACGACCCGCGCCCTGGTGTGCCTGCTGCTGGCCGTGCTGGTCGCCACCGGCTGTTCCCGCGGCAAGACCAAGGACGACGAGAACGAGGGCGTGCCGGTCACCGAGCTCTACGACAAGGGCCACGCGTCGATGCGCATGGGCAACTGGAGCAACGCGGCGACGACGTTCCGCCGCCTGGTCGCGCAGTACCCCTACGGGCCGCACACCGAGCAGGCGCTGATCGAGATCGCCTACGCGCAGTACAAGATGGGTAACAACGAGGAAGCGATCTCCAGCATCGACCGCTTCATCCGCACGTATCCCACGCACCGCAACATCGCCTACCTGTACTACCTGCGCGGGCTGGTGAACTCCAACCGCGACACGGTGTTCCTGCAGCGTGTGTGGAGCCTGGACAGCAGCCGCCGCGACCTGGCCTCGCCCAACCAGGCCTACGCCGACTTCAACACTGTCACCGAGCGCTTCCCCAACAGCCGCTACGCCGCCGACGCGCGCCAGCGCATGGTCGCGCTGCGCAATCTGTTCGCGCGCCACGAGATCGAGACCTCGCTGTACTACCTGCGCCGCGGCGCGTACGTCGCCGCGACCGAGCGGGCGACCTATCTGCTGGAGACCTATCCGCAGAGCGAGTACCAGAACGACGCCATCGCCGTGCTCGCGCTCGCCTACGACCGGCTCGGCAACGACACCCTCTCGGCCGACGCGCGCCGTGTGCTGGAGCGCAACGAACCCGATCACCCGTATCTGACCGGCTCCTGGCCGAACGAGCCCTGGCGCATCCGTCGCCTCAACCCGTTCGCGACCGAGCGCACTGCGATCGACAGCGACCGCGACTGACGACACCACGCCGCCCCCCCCAGGGCGGCGTTCTTCGTTCGGGTCGGGCCCAGGCGCTTAAACTCCCCGGATGCCCGTCTTCCTCGCCCGCCTGCTGTACCTGCTCGCCACGCTGGTCGGTCTGCTGCCGCACATCGTGCAGCGCGTGATCGCTGCAGCTTCTGCAGTCCTCGGCCGCACGTTCGCGATCCGCGAAAGCCGCGTCGCGCTGCGCAACCTCGAACTCGCCTATCCCGAGCTCTCGCCCGATGAGCGCAAGGCACTTTGGCATGCGGTGCTGCGCACCACCGCGCTGCAGACGCTCGAGACACTACGGCTGTGGACACGACATCCGGCGCGCAACCTGCGCATGATCCGCGAGCAGCACGGCGTCGGGTTGTTCGATGCCGCGCTCGCCTCGGGCCGGGGCCTGATCGTCGTCGCGCCGCACTACGGCAACTGGGAGCTGCTCAACCAGTGGCTGGCCGCGCGCACGCCGATCTCGATCCTCTACCGCGCCCCCGAATCGGCAGTCGGCGAAGCCTTCCTGCGGCTGGTGCGTGCGCGCGCCGGCGACGCTACCCGCGTGACCCAGGTGCGCGCCGAGGGTCCGGCGGTGCGCCAGTTGTGGAAGACGCTGCGCGACGGCGGCGTGGCCGGGATCCTGCCCGATCAGCAGCCCAAGGCCGGCGACGGCGAGTTCGTACCGTTCTTCGGTCTGCCGGCGCTGACGATGACGCTGGTGCCGCGGCTGGCCGAACGCACCGGCGCGACCGTGCTCTACGCCTACTGCGAGCGCCTCGGCGATGGCCCCGGGTTCGCACTGCGCATCGAACCGGCGCCCGAGGGTATCGCCGATGCCGACGTGCCGCGCGCCACCGCTGCGCTCAACGCCGGCGTCGAGCACATCGCCCGACGCGACCCGGCGCAGTACCAGTGGACCTACAAGCGCTACAAGGCGCGGCCGTCGGGTTCGCACGACGACAACCCCTATCTCGACCTGGAGCGCCGCCGATGACCCTGCCGACCGAGGGCCGCGACGACGCAGCGGCCGCGCCGTCGCCGCCGACATCCGTCGCAGAGGCCGCCCCCCCGGTCGACGTTGGCGTCTGGCAGCCGCTGCCGGTCGCCGCACGCACGCTATCGACGATCACCGCGCTGATCGGCACGCTGCTGCCGCTGGCGGCCCTGCTGGTGCCGGGACTGCTCACGTTCGGACGCTCGCCGCTCTCGCTGGCGGCACACGCTGGCGCGCTGGTGCTGTTGCCGGCATGGACGGTGTGGATCGCACGGCGGCGCTGGCTGCGCACGCGCTGGCGGCTCGACGACGACGGCCTGGGCATCCGCCGCGGGCACCTGTGGCGCAGCGACGTGCGCGTGCCGGGCAACCGCGTGCAGCATCTGGACATCCGGCGCGGCCCACTGGAACGCGCGTTCGGCCTGTCGACGCTGACCGTGCACACGGCCGGCACCCGCAACAGCGCGGTAGCGCTGTCGGGTCTGGCGCACGCCCAGGCCGAGCGGTTGCGCGATGCGCTGGCCGCACGCGCGGCGCGTGACGACGACCATGACGACGCCTGAGCCGCCGCCGCTGCCGCCGCTTCCCCCTGCGGCGAGGCCCGACGATGCCGAGCGCCGGCTGCATCCGGCCTCATGGCTGTTCGTGCTGTTGCAGAACCTGCGCCAGTTCATCGTGCCGCTGATCGTGCTGCTGGTCGCCGGCCGGCGCGCCGACGACGGCCCGGCGTGGCTGCCGCTGATCGGCATCGGCGCGCTGGTCGCGGTGTCGGTGTGGCAGTACCTGACGTTCCGCTACCGCATTGCCGATGATCGCTTGGTCGTGCGTAGCGGGCTGCTCGAGCGCAGCGTGCGCCAGATCCCCTATTCGCGCATCCACAACGTCGCGATCCACCAGTCGCTGCTGCATCGCCTGGTCGGCGTGGCCGAGGTCCGGCTCGAGTCGGCCGGCGGCACCCGACCCGAGGCGCAGATGCGGGTGCTGCGCCTGCCCGACGCGCTGGCGCTGGAGCAACTGATCCGCGACCGTGGCCGGAGCGATCCGGGCGCGCCGCAGCCGGCGTCGATGGCTGCGCCCGGCGACACGCTGCTCGCGCTGTCGACGGCCGAGGTCGTCAAGCTCGGGTTGATCTCCAATCGCGGCATGATCGTCGTCGCCGGTGCGCTGGCGCTCGCGTTCCAGGCGCTGCCCGACCGCACCGCCGGCCGCTGGCTCTTTGAGGGCGGGCGCGAGGCCTTCGGCTACGCCAACACCTTCGCCGCAACCTGGATGGCGAAGACCCTGGTGCTGGCCGGCGCAGTGGCACTGGCGCTGCTGGCGATCCGCGCGTTCTCGGTGGCGCTGGCGCTGGTGCGCTACCACGGCTTCCGGCTGCAGCGGCAGGGACGGCGCCTGACCGTCGAGCGCGGGCTGCTGAGCCGGTCGCGCAGTTCGGTACCGCGCCGACGCATCCAGGCCTGGACGCTGCGCGAAGGCGTGCTGCATCGATTGTTCGCGCGGCGCACGCTGGAGATCGACACCGCCAGTGCGCGCGGCAGCGATGGCCAGGGGCAGCAGGACGGCCGCGTGCTCGATGCGCTGGCGCCGATCGCGACGGCCGCGGCCTGCGACGCGATCGTCCGCGATGTTGCGGCGCTCGCCAGTTGGCCGCCGACGCACTGGCGGCCGCTGCATCGCCGGGCCTGGCTGCGGCTGGCGCTCGGCGCGTGGCTGCCGACCACCGTGCTGTGCGGGGTACTGGGCTGGTTCTTCGGCCGCTGGGGCCTGCTCGGCCTGCTGTGGCTGCCGTGGTCGGCGTTCGTCGCGCATCGACATGCGGCCCGCGCCGGCTACGCGATCGATACCGCGATGGTCGCCGTACGCGAGGGGTGGTGGCGTCGGCACTGGCGCTTTGCCGAGATCGGCAAGCTGCAGGCGGTGGAGCTGCGTCAGTCGCCACTGGACCGGTGGACCGGCATGGCCTCGCTGTGGCTCGACACCGCCGGCGCGCAGCCCCTGGCACCGCAGCTGCGGGTGCGCTTCGTGCCGCTTGCCGAGGCCGAACGCCTGCATGCGGCGCTGTCGCGCGAGATCGCCCGGCGACCGCTGCGCTGGTAGCGCGTTGTTGCAGGTCGTTTAAATGAGAATGAATGTCATTTATAATGGGCGACTGCATCCTGCCACCTCAGGCGCCCCATGCTTTCATCCTCCTCGCTCCGCCCATTGGCCAAGTGGCTGATCGCCGCCCTGACCGCGCCGTCCATCGCCGTTGCGGCCGAGCCGCCGCAGGCCACCGATCTCGACGCGGTGCGCGTCGTCGGCCGCGCACAAGCGCTCTATCGCAGCGACGACGCTGCGGTCGCGACCCGCACCGGCACGCCGCTGTCGCAGGTCCCGGTCTCTGTCCAGGTGTTGCCGCGCGAGCTGATCGACGACCAGGCGGCCTACGAGGTCACCGACCTGTACCGCAGCATCAGCGGGGTGAGTTTCTTCAGCTACGCCGGCGTCACCTTGCGCGGCTTCCGCCAGGAGAACGTGCTCTACGACGGGCTGCGTGGCGACCCCTACGCGGGCTTCTCGGTACCGCAGTTGTTCAACATCGAGCGGCTGGAAGTGCTCAAGGGACCGGCCGGCGCGCTCTACGGCGGCGGCGAGCCCGGCGGCATCATCAATTACGTGACCCGCAAGCCGCAACGCCGCGCATTGCGCCGGGTCGAACTGGCGGCCGGCAATGCCGCCTTCGCTGCCGGTTCGCTCGAGGCGACCGGCCCGCTGTCCGACCGTGTGCGCTACCGGGTCGGCGTGCACGCCGACGGTGACGAGGGCGTGCGCTGGAACGCCGACAGCGAGAGCCGGATCGGCGACGCGTCGCTCGCCTTCGACATCGGCAACACCGGCGAACTGACGCTGCAGGTGACCGACATCGAGCAGAACCTGGGCGGCAACCGCCTGCGTGGCGTGCCAGTCGACGACGATGGTGTTTTCCTGACCGATCGCCGCTGGAACCACAACGAGGCCACGGACTTCCTGGACATGGACGCGCGGGTAGCGCTGGTGCAGTACCGCGCCTCGCCGTCGGCGGACTGGGACGTGGACCTGGCGGCGCGCTGGTTCGAGAACAGCGAGCACCAGATCTACCACGAGCCGATGGGACTGATCGACCGCGACGGCGACGGCCGCGCCGAATGGATGACCCGGCAGTTGCGCAACCAATGGCGCGACAACACCGGACTCACCTTGGCCGGCAACGCGGTCTGGCGCTTTTCGACCGGCACGCTCGGCCACACGCTGCTGTTCGGGGCGGACGGTTACCGCCTGGATGCCGACTTCGCCGCCCAGACCGCCAACAGCGCCGACCTGCATCGCGGTGCCGGCCCGGTGCCGGGCATCGACCTGCGCGCGCCCAGGTACGGACGCAGTTCGTACCTCGACTACGGCCTCGACGCCCTGCCCTGGCGCAACACCCGCACGCGCGGGCTGCGTTACGGCGGCTACGTCCAGGACGAGATCGCGATCACACCGCGCTGGCAGGTGCTCGCCGGGCTGCGCTGGGACGGCTTCGAGGACGAGAACCGCATCGGCAGCAGCCGGATCAAGGGGAGCGACCTGAGCTGGCGTCTGGGCAGCACGGTGACGCTGCGCGAAGGCATCAACGCCTATGCCAATGTCGCCAGCGGCTTCCTTCCGCAGGCCACGTCCAACCAGGACCCGGCGGCCGGCGGCCCGTTTGATGCCGAGCGCAGCCGCCAATGGGAGGCCGGCCTCAAGACCGCGCTCGCCGACGGCCGCCTGACGCTCGGCACCGCGCTCTACCGCATCGAGCGCAGCAATATCGTGCAGGCCACGGGGGGCGTGGTCGATGGCGTCAACCAACTCGCACCGCTGGGCCTGGTGCGCAGCGAAGGCGTTGAGGTCGACCTGCTCGCCGACTTGACCGCGCATTGGGTGCTCAACATCGCCTACGCCTACAACGACGCGCGGGTGATCGACGCCGGCAGCAACGGCATCACCAACGCTTCCGGGGACCGCTTCGCCAACGCGCCGCGCAACAAGCTGGGGCTCTGGACCCGGTACGACCTGCCGGCACTGGCCTCTGCGGTCGGCTTCGGCCTGGACCACACCGGCGAACGCCTGAGCATGGACGGCCAGCGGGTCAAACCCTATACCGTCTTCGACCTGAGCTGGCAGACGCACTGGCAGCGCTGGAAGTTCCAGGCCAACGTCAAGAACCTCTTCGACAAGGTCTATGCGGCCAGCGGCTTCACCGAACGCACCGGGCATTTCCCCGGCGAGCCGCGACGGCTGTACCTGCAGGCCGCATACACGTTCTGAGCCGATGCCCGCCGACGCGCCCGCCCACCGCCAGCGCCCGCCCGCCGCAACGAAGAAGGCCAGCGGCCGACGGCTGTGGTTCGACCTGCACAGCTGGGTCGGACTCAAGCTGTCGCTGCTGATGGGCTTCGTGTGCCTGACCGGCACCTTGGCGACGGTATCGCAGGAAATCGACTGGCTGATCTTCCCCGAGGCGCGGGTCGCCCCGTCCACGCAGCACGCGAGCTGGGGGACGCTGGTGGCCGCGGTGCAGCGCAGCTATCCGGCGTGGACACTCGAATCGCTGGCCGCGCCGCACGCGTCGCGCTTCGCTGCCCGCGCGGTGATGCGCCTGCCCGATGGCGAGCGCCGCTTCGTCTGGGTCGACCCGGCCACCGGCCGGGTGACCGGCGACACGCCCTGGTTCAATGCCCAGCGAATCCTGCGCAATACCCATCGCCATCTGATGCTGCCGTTGAAGATCGGTGTGCCGCTGGTGGCGGCGCTGTCGCTGCCACTGCTGCTCTCGCTGGCCACGAGCCTGGTCATCTACAAGCGCTGGTGGCGCGGGTTCGGGACCTGGCCGCGCGGCGACCGGCCGCGCCGGCTGTGGGGCGATGTGCATCGTCTTGCCGGTGTCTGGAGCCTGTGGTTCATCGCACTGATCGGGCTGACCGGAGCCTGGTACCTGGTCGAATCGCTCGGCGGCGATGCCGGACCTGCGGCGAAGATCGCGCTGCCCGAGGTCCCCGCCGCGGCGCCCGCCGATCCGGCAGCGATCGACCACGCGATCGCCGACGCGGCGCGGCGCTGGCCGCAGTTGCAGATCCGCGGCGTGCACGAGGTCTCGTCTGCATCGCTGCTGGTCGACGGCCAGGCGCAGGCCTGGCTGGTCCGCGACCGCGCGAACGCGATCGGCTTCGATCTGCGCGACGGCACGGTCGCCGGCCTGCGCGACGGCCGCGACATGGGCCTGCACCAGCGCATCGCCGAACTGGCCGATCCCCTGCACTTTGGCACCTTCGGCGGCTGGCGAGTGCGCTGGCTGTGGTGCGTGTTCGGCGCGATGCTGACCGCGCTGTGCGCAACCGGTGTCTACCTCTACGGCCTGCGTGTGGCCGACGCCCTGCGCGCTGCGCAGCGCCGGAGGCCGGCGTGACGCCGCCCGGCCCCTGGCGGACCGCCTGGCGCGGGATGGGACGCTGGCGGTGGGCGTGGCTGGCGTTGCTGGCGCTGTGGCTGGCGATGCTCACCGCTGCGCTCGCCGCCTGACAGACCTATTGTCCCGCTGTCGTATCGCTGCGTCGTATCATCCTTCCGATCGCCCCGGCACGTCCGGGCGCCTTTCTGCCGAGTGTCTTCATGTCCATCCTGATCTGCGGCGGCGCCGGCTACATCGGCAGCCATATGGCCAAATGGCTCCACGCGCGCCGCATCCCGGTCACGATACTCGACAATCTTTCCACTGGGCATCGCGAGGCGGCACGTCATGGCGGAGGCCGGTTGATCGAGGCCGACCTGCTCGACCCCGCAGGCCTCGATGCAGTGTTCAAGAGCGGGCCGTTCGACGCCGTCATGCACTTTTGCGCGAGCTCGTTGGTAGGAGATTCGGTACGTCAGCCGCTCGACTACTACGACAACAATGTCGTGGGCACTCTCAACCTCCTGCGTGCCATGCGCCGCCACGGCGTTGGACGCCTGGTGTTCTCGTCGACGGCGGCTGTATTCGGCGAACCCATCCGCGACCGTATCGACGAGTCACACCCGACCATGCCGATCAATCCGTACGGTGCCAGCAAGCTGATGGTCGAGCGCATCCTGCGCGACATCGCCCAAGCCCATGGACTGCGATCGGTCGCGCTGCGCTACTTCAACGCCGCAGGCGCCAGCCCCGACGGCTTGATCGGTGAGGCCCACTCGCCCGAGACCCACCTCATTCCGAACGCGATCGCTGCCGCGCGTGGCAGCGGCCGCCTGCGCATCTTTGGCGACGACTGGCCCACGCCCGATGGAACCTGTGTGCGTGACTACATTCACGTCGACGATCTGGCCAAGGCCCACTGGCAAGCGCTGGACTACATGGATGCGCACGCTGGCGCGCACGCGTTTAATCTTGGCAATGGCCAGGGCTTTTCAGTGCGCGAGGTCGTAGCGGCGGTCGAGCGGGTCGGTGGCCGCCCGGTGCCGATCGACATCGTCGCACGACGTCCAGGCGATCCGGCGGTGCTCGTGGCGGCCAGCGCACTGGCCCATCGCGAGCTGGGCTGGCAACCCGACTACACCCGACTCGAAGACATCGTGGCCACCGCATGCCGCTGGCATAATGGTCCAGGCTTTGCAACCTGACAACGCGCCGTGGCCGCGGATCGCGCATATCATCCCGCTACCCGGTCCTGCATGCCGATGATCGGAACGGCTTATCCGCCGCTGTCTTGCGTCGTCTGCACGGTGTCACTGGCAGCCAACGCGATGAAAAGAGCCTGGTAGCGCGCGTTCATCCGCTCGCGACCGTACGCCTCGAATGCCCGCGCTCGTCCCGCCGCTCCAAGGCGACCGGCCCAGGCATCGTCGCGCAACAGGCGCTCGAGCGCGTCGGCCAGCGCAACGGGATCGGCGTGCGCGACGAGCACACCATCATGTCCGTCATCGATGACCTCGCGCACGCCCGGGACCGCGCTGCCAACCACCGCGCATCCGGCCGCCATGCCCTCGATCAACGCCAGCGGCATGCCTTCGTAATGCGTGCTCAGCACCGCAATGCGATGACCCAGCAAAAGTTCGGGAACGTTGCGACACAGACCGAGAAAGCGGACTTGGCCATCGAGTTCCAACTCGCCGGCCAGTCCTTGCAACAATTGGCGGTAGCGCGGCTTGCCGGCGCCGGCGAGCAGCACGGGGGGCTGCAGCCCTCGTTCGCGCAACAGCGCGACTGCACGCAGAAGCGTGGCGTGGTCCTTCTGCTTGGACAGCCGCGAGACCATGACGATTCCGGGCACCCGGTCTGTGATCGGATGCGTCGGCGCATCGCGAAACGGCGCCAGTGAAATGCCGTTCTCGATGGCGATGGTGCGCTCGGGCGGCATGCCCATCTCCAGCAGCACCTGACGCACGCCTTCCGAGCAACCCACGATTCGCGACGTGCGCTGCGCCAGCCAGCGAGTCTGCGCGCGCCGCCAGGCGCTGTAGCGCTCGCGGGTGTTGTGTTCAACATGAACCAGGTGCGGCACGCGCGCGAGCAGGCCGGCATAGCGACCCCACAGATGCTCGCTGAACCCATGGGCGACCAGCACGTCGGGACGGAACCGCTTACAAACCGCCACCAACGCCCAGATGGTCGCGGCATGTGACCAGCCGGGCACGACCTCGAGCGGCAATCCTGCCGCTTGCAACTCCGCGATCCGCGCCGGGTCGGTACGTCGCTTGCGACGCAACACCAACAGCGGGACCACCTGATCCTCTACGCGGGCTGCGTTCACCAGTTGGATGGCGACCTGAGTTGCCCCGCCCGAGAAGCCGCCGGTGACGAAATGAAGGACTCGCACGGGAGCGGCTACCGTCGTCACATCCATCCGCGCGACACCAAGCTGTGCTGGGCACGCGCCGCGCGCAGCCACCATCCGCGTAGCCGGCAAACCGCCAAGGCATGACCTGGTCCTTTGGGAAACAGACGGCGTAGTGCCTGCTTACAATCCTGCTCCAGCACGCGGTCCTCCTTCGGCACCTTACGTGCCAGCGATGAGAACGTACGGAGATTGAAGTAATCGATGGCCAACTCGGCTTCATGCCCAAGCCCGCCCGGCAGGCTCGTCAGGTCGGCATGCAGCTCGCACAACGAAGCGAGCAGATCACGAGTCTTTCGCGCCTCCATCGTGGCCATGATGCTTCCGCCACGCTGCCGGTAACCGATCCAGGGCTGGGCCACGTGCGTCCAGGTCCGGACCCCCGCAATCAGTTGTCCCAGCACCGCCATGTCTTCGAAGGTCCGCCCTTCCGGAAAGTGCACACGCTGCCAGACCTCGCGTCGGGCGATCTTCGACCATACATGTAACTGCCTGCTTTCCAAAATGCCGGTCACGAGCGTATCCCGATCGACGCCGGACGATCCGCGCGACGGACCGGAAAATGCACTGCGATGCAACTCGCCACGCAACCGGTGACGTAGCCCGAAATTTTGTCGCAGTAGCCTGTAATCGCACAACACCAGGTCCGGCGACGTGTCGACCGCCAACCGCAGGGAGTGCAGGCTCCCAGGCAGGATCACGTCATCCGAATCCAGGAGCCACACATAGCGGCCACGCGCATGCGCCAGCAATGTGTTGCGCGCCGCCGAAAGGCCGCGATTGCGCTCGTGCGTCACTACCGCAACCCGCGTGGGATAGCGCGCCGCCAGTTCGGCCGCAATTGCCGCACACCCGTCGGGCGATGCGTCGTCGCACAGGATGACCTCGATACCGCCGATGGCATCAGGATCCTGAGCGAGTACCGACTCGATACTCTCCCGAAGGTAGGCCTCGACGTTGTAGAACGGTACGAGGACGCTCAACCAAGGGCGATTCGACATGCGCAGTGTCCGGCGAGAGAACGTGTCAGATCAAAATTGGCTCGGTCGCATTGACGATATCTCCGCCGCCGCACCGTGCCTACGCTTAGATTCGATCAGCGCAGATTAGCGCCTCTTAAGCCGCGCATAGAAGAAGCCGTCCATACCGTCCTCACCGGGTAGGCGCTGGTGACCTGCACCGGTATCGCGGCCGAAGCCCGCGTCCAGCGGCTGCACCGCGAAGTCGGGATGTCGGGCCAGGAACGCCTCGACCTGCGCGGCGTTCTCGCGCCGCAGGATCGAACAGGTCGCGTACAGCAGTACGCCGCCGGGCGCGACCGTCGGCGCCAATGCGTCGAGCAGACGCGCCTGCAGCGCGACCAAGGCTTCCAGATCGGACGCGCGCCGGTGCAGCAGCACATCGGGCTGGCGACGCACGACGCCGGTCGCCGAGCACGGCGCATCGAGCAGCACCGCATCGAATGGCGTGCCGTCCCACCAACGCCCCACCTCGAGCGCGTCGACCGCGCGCAGCGTGGCCTGCTCGCCCACGCCGAGCCGGGCGAAGGTCGCGGCGATCCGCGCCACGCGCGGCGCGGCGACATCGAGCGCGGTCAGCCGCAGGGCCGGATCGCGCTCGAGCAGGTGCGCACTCTTGCCACCGGGCGCGGCGCAGGCGTCGAGCACGCGCGCGCCCGCGGCCGGTGCCAGCGCGGCGGCGACCTGCTGGGCCGAGCCGTCCTGGACCGAGAACAGACCGTCGGTGAAGCCGGGCAATGCGGCCACCGCGAACGGCGCATCCACCCGCAGCGCATCCGGCAGCCCTGGAGACGCGACCGCCTCGACGCCCGCCTCGGCCAGCGCGGCGATGCAGGCCGCGGGCGTGCTGCGCCGACGGTTGACCCGCAGCCAGGTCGGTGCCTGCGACGCGCTGGCCTCGAGGATCGCTTCCCAGGCATCCGGCCAGTCCTCGCGCACCTGGGCCAGCAGCCAGGCCGGCCAGCCATCGCCGGGCGCCGGCGGTGGCAGGCCGTCGCGCTGGGCGCGGCGCAGCAGCGCATTGACGAGCCCGGCCTGGTGGCTGCGGCCCATCGCGCGCGCAGCCTCGACGGTCGCCGACAGCGCGGCATGCGCCGGCAAGCCGAGCGGGTCGAGCTGGGCGAAGCCGACATGCAGCAACGCACGCAGCGACGCGTCGCGACGCGGCAGCGGACGCGGGATCCACGCCGCGAGCGCACGATCGTAGCGGGCGGCGCCGCGCAGCGCGCCGAAGCAGATCGCCTCGAGCAATGCGCGGTCGCGCGGATCGGCGAGCGTCGGCAGCGCCGTGGCCAACGCGGCCTTGAGCGAGGTGCCGCGGTGCGCGACCGCATCGAGCACCTGTGCGGCCTGCACGCGGACCGTGGCGCCGGGGGCGCCCATGTCAGGCCTGGCCCGCCGGGGCGGCGACCAGCGCCTTGAGGTCCTGGCGGGCGTTGAGATAGTCGGCCGCAGCGACGACCTTGCCGCCGGCGCGCTGCAACCGCAGTACGCGCAGCGCGCCGTCGCCGCAAGCGATATCGAGCCCGTCGCGGCCGGCTGCCAGCAAGGTGCCCGGTACGCGGTCGTGGGCGAGCGGCAACGCCTGCGCCGCATGCACGCGCACGCGCTCACCGGCGAGTTCGGCCTCGGCGATCGGCCAGGGGTCGAACGCACGCACGGTGTCGGCCAGTGCGCGCGCCGGGCGCGTCCAGTCGAGCCGGGCCTCGGCCTTGTCGAGCTTGTGGGCGTAGGTCGCGCCGGCCTCGGCCTGCACTTCGGGCACCGGCCGGATGCCGGCACGCAGCAGGCCCAGGCCGTCGGCGAGCACCTGCGCACCGAGCTCGGCCAGGCGATCGTGCAGGCGGCCGCCGGTGTCGTCGGGCGCGATCGGCGTCGATTGCCGCAGCAGCACCGGCCCGGTGTCCAGCCCCTTCTCCATCTGCATCAGGCACACGCCGGTCTGGGCGTCGCCGGCCTGGATCGCGCGCTGGATCGGCGCGGCACCCCGCCAGCGCGGCAACAGCGAGGCATGGACGTTCCAGCATCCCAGGCGCGGAATGTCGAGCACCGCTTGCGGCAGCAGCAGGCCGTAGGCGACGACGACCATCAGGTCGGGCTCAAGCGCCCGCAGCGCATCGAGCACCTCGCCGCCGCGCAACCGCTCGGGCTGACGCACAACCAGCCCGCGCTCGAGCGCTGTCTGCTTGACTGGCGAGGCCGTCAGCGCGCGCCCGCGCCCGGCCGGGCGATCGGGCTGGGTGTAGACGGCCACGACCTCACGCCGCGCATCGGCAGCGAGCAGCGAGGGCACGGCGAAGTCCGGGGTGCCGGCGAAGACGATTCTCATGGGACGGGAATGGAGATCCGGGGAGCGTGGAGTCTGGAGTCGGGAATCGAACCCGGCGGGCTCGGAGAAACGGATGACGGGCTCGACGCTGCGAATCCCCGCCCCCGCCTGCTTACTCCCGGCCCTTGCGCAGCTTCTCGAGCTTCTTGAGCGCCCGATCGCGCTTGAGCGGCGAGAGATAGTCGATGAACAGCTTGCCGTCGAGGTGGTCGATCTCGTGCTGCACACAGGTCGCCAACAGGCCGTCGACGGTCAGCTCGAACGCCTTGCCGTGGCGGTCGAAGGCCTCCACGACGATGCCGTCGGCGCGGGTCACGTCGGCGAACACGCCCGGAATCGACAGGCAGCCCTCGGTATGCACCCGCAGGTCGGCCGAGCGGTCGCGGATCGTCGGATTGACGAACACCAGCGGCTGGTCGCGCGTCTCGGTGACGTCGATGACCATGAAACGCTCGTACGTATCGACCTGGGTCGAGGCCAGCCCGATCCCCGGCGCCTCGTACATGGTCTGGAACATGTCGTCGAGCAGGCGCTGGAACGCCGGGTCGGCGAAACGGTCGGCGGGCACGGGCGCTGCGACCTTGCGCAGGCCGGTGTCGGGGTATTCGAGGATCGGGAGCAGGGCCATGGATTGGACGGCGTAGGCGGCAGCGCGCAGGCGGAAGCCGGGCATTGTAACGCGGCGCGCAGTTGCTTCCGTTTCGCGGTTTCAGGCTATATTGCGGCGCTGCAAGGGGAGAAACCCAAGGGGAGCTGTAGATGGCCGGCACGCTCGAACGCCTTTCCCGAACGCTCCGCACGGTGTGTGCCGTCGCGCTGCTGACCGTGACCACGTATGCCACGGCCCAGCAACTGCGCGGCGATCATCCCGACACCTATGTCGTGGTGCGTGGCGACACGCTATGGGACATCGCAGGCCGCTTCCTCGACCGTCCGTGGCTATGGCCGGAGATCTGGCAGGCCAACCCGCAGATCGCCAACCCGCATCTGATCTACCCGGGCGACGTGATCAGTCTGGCCTACCTGGACCGGGTCACCGCAACCGTGCGCCCGGGTCCGCGCACGACCGCGCAGGCGCCGATCGATGCGGTCTCGCTGTCGGACATCGAGCCGTTCCTGAAGAACCGCAGCATCGTCTTCAAC
Source organism: Luteimonas sp. TWI382 (assembly GCF_039674545.1). NCBI lineage: Bacteria > Pseudomonadati > Pseudomonadota > Gammaproteobacteria > Lysobacterales > Lysobacteraceae > Luteimonas > Luteimonas sp. TWI382. The sequence goes on along the minus strand of NZ_JBDJNS010000032.1, from coordinate 19,947 downwards.
TTCGACCACCTGCCCTACGTGCTCGGCAGCGAAGGCACCCGCCTGCGCGGCAGCATCGACCGCGACATCTACGTCAAGGGCCTGGAGAACGCGCTGCCCGGCCAACGCTACGCGGTGCAGCGACCGGCGACCGAGTTCTACGGTGCCCGGCGCGCGCGCGACCTCAACTACCGCGGCAAGCGCGTCGCCGGCGAAAGCCACCTGTGGCGGCAGACGCTGCCCCGCCTGCGCGGCCAGGATGCGTTCCTGGGCGTGGAGATGGTCCAACTGGGCGTGGGCACCGTGGTCTCGGGGCCCACCGAGGACACCGACGCCACCACGATCGCGCTCGACGGCGGCGGCTTCGAGGCCCGCCCGGGCGACCGCGTGGTGCCGGTCGACCCGCAGCCCTACGACCTGCAGTTCTTCCCGCACGCGCCGGCCGCCGACACGATCGCCGCCGACGTGCAGGTGCTCGCGGTCGCCGACACGCTCATCACCGGTGGCCCGCGTGACGTGATCGCGATCTCGGCCGGCCGCGCGTCGGGCATCGACAACGGCACGGTGTTCTCGATCTGGAACAGCGGCGATTACATCGTCGACCGCGTGCGCCATCCCAACACCTCGCGCATCGACGCCGCGCCCGACCGCGGCTCGCGCCGCGACCGGCTGCCCGACGAGTACGCCGCGCATGCGATGGTGTTCCGGACGTTCGACCATGTCAGCTACGCGCTGGTCATGGAAGGCACCAAGCCAGTCCAGATCGGCGACCGTCTCAAGCACCCTGACGCGACCCACTGACCCGCGCTGCGGGGTCATGCGCCCAGCACCGTCGCGCGCGGGCGTTTCCGACCCGCACACGGGGCATGCGCCGACGGCCAGCGCGCCCAGGCCGGCCTAGCCTGGGCACATGCCCGACACCGCCCCTACCGATGCCGACGCGCTGCTGCGGCTGATCCATGCCGGCGGCCCGCTGGCGCCGCGGCGCGAGCTGCTCGACCGCCACGGCGGGCCTGCAGCCGCACTCGCCGCCGGCGCCGACGCCTGGCGCGAAGCCGGCCTGGACCCGGCGCAATGCCGTGCACTGCGCACGCCCGATCCCGATTGGCGCCGCTCGCGCGCCTGGCTGCAGTCCGCGCCGAGGCGCCACCTCGTGGGCTGGCACGCGCCCGACTACCCGGCGCTGCTGCGGCGCGCGCCCGGCCCACCCTTGGCGCTGTTCGTCGATGGCGATCCCACCCTGCTTTGGCATCCGGGGGTCGCCGTGGTCGGCAGTCGCGCGCCGACCGCGGCCGGGCTGGACACCGCCGCCGCATTCGCCCGGCGGTTCGCTGCGCAGGGGCTGGCGGTGTTCAGCGGCCTGGCCGGCGGCATCGACGCCGCCGCCCACCTGGCCGCGCTCCAGGCGGGCGGCGTCACGGTGGCGGTGCTCGGCAGCGGCATCGACCAACCCTACCCGCGTTGCAATGCCGGCCTGCACGCGCGGATCGCGGTCGAAGGCGCGGTAGTCAGCGAGTACCCGCCCGGCACGCCCGCGCGCCGCGCACAGTTCCCCAGCCGCAACCGCATCGTCGCCAGCCTTGCGCTCGGCACCCTGGTCGTCGAAGCAGCCTACCGCTCGGGCGCCTTGATCACCGCACGCCTGGCCGGCGAGGCCGGTCGCGAGGTGTTCGCGATCCCCGGTTCGATTCGCAACCCCAAGGCCCGCGGCTGTCATCGCCTGCTGCGCGACGGGGCGATGCTGGTCGAATCGCCGGACGAGGTGAGCGCCGCGCTCGGCCCGGTCGCCGCCGACCTCGCCGATGCCTTGCGCGGGCGCCTGGCCGCCCCCATCGAAGACGAGGCGGCGGCCCCGGCGCCCGCCGTTCCGTCCTCAGACCCCGACTACAACCGCTTGTGGCAGGCCCTGAGCCACGACCCAAGCGGTATGGATGAACTGATCGCCCGCACCGGATTGACGGTCGCACGTGCGTCGGCCATGCTCCTGGCCATGGAGCTGGATGGACGCCTCGACGTCGCGCACGGTCGCTATTGCCGAAAGTCCTGAATGACGCGCCTCTTGGGGCGCAGGCCGGGGAATATGAAAGAAAGCATCCTGGATGTCCTGCTCTATCTGTTCGAGCACTACTTCACCGAGGACGCGGACCTGGTCCGCGACCGCGACTCGCTGCAGAGCGGTCTGCTGCAGGCTGGATTCAGCCCGGCGGAGACCAGCAAGGCCTTCGACTGGCTCGACGCCCTGGCCGAGCAGCGCCCTGCCGTGTCGGAGGTCCGCGCGAACGGGCCCACCCGCGTGTATTCGGCCCCCGAGATCGACCGGCTGGACGTCGAGGGCCGCGGCTTTCTGATGTTCCTCGAGCAGCACGGCGTGCTCGATGCCGACCAGCGCGAACTGGTGCTCGACCGCGTGATGGCGCTCGACCAGGACGAACTCGACCTCGACGACCTCAAATGGGTCGTGCTGATGGTGCTGTTCAACCAGCCCGGCAGCGAGGCGGCCTACGCCTGGATGGAAACCCAGATGTTCATCGACGAACCCGAGCCGGTGCACTGATCCGGCCGCATGCCTGACCACCCGCGATCACCCGGTCTCGTTGCGCTGCCGCGCAACGGGGACGAATCGCGCTGCACGGGTTAGCATTCCGCCCACGACGCCCGTGCGGCCGGCCAGGCCAGCGGCCATCGCGTTGCAGGGGCAGGCGGTCCGCAAGGCCGAGTCGCACCGGCTCCATGGGCTCCCGACATCGGGCACGCGCCGCGTGTGCCGATGCCTCGCCTGCCGCAACACGGTGTCGCTGATGGTCTGACGGCGGCACGCTGGCGCAGGCCGCGTGCGATGCGTGGCTGCAGCATCGTGCCCCTTCGTCTTGCCGCAGCCGCGGCATCGCTCCCCGCACAGGATCCGCCCCGATGACCGACTGGTTCTACGCCGACACCACGCATGCCCGCCGGGGACCGGTCCCGGCCACCGAACTGCTGCGCCTGTACCAGGCACGCCAGATCGACGACAGGACCCTGGTGTGGCGCGATGGCCTGGCCGAGTGGGTGCCGCTGGACGCGGTGCGCGGTGAGTTCGCCAGTGCCGCCTCCCCGGCCCCCGCGGCATCGGAATGGGCCCTCGAGGCGCTGGCGCCCGCGGAAGCGAACGTCGAGGGGGCCCCGGCGCCTGGCGATGCCTGGCGCCCGGTCACCGAGAGCGCGCATACCACCGCAGTCGCTCCTGCCGGCGCCATGGCCAGCGCCTCGCCCTACGCGCCACCGACCGCCCCGGTGGCCGGCGCCGCTGCAGTGGTGCGCGGCGGCCCCGTGTTCTACGCAGGCTTCTGGAAGCGGGTCGCAGCCTATCTGATCGACGGTCTGGTCGTGGGCATCATCGGCATGGTGATCGGCGGGATCGCCCTCGCCGTGCTCGGCGGCATTCTCGCCGTCGGCGGCTCAGGCTCGGCCGGGAGCATCGGGTTCGTGCTGGTCCAGGTCCTGTCCAACCTGCTGTCGATCGCCATTGGCGCGCTCTATTACGCCTGGTTCCACGCCTCGAACATGATGGCCACACCGGGCAAGATGGCAGTGGGCATCAAGGTCGTCCGCTCCAACGGCGAGCGCATTTCGCTGCTGCGCGGCATCGGCCGCTATTTTTCGACCATCCTCAGCGCACTGATCCTGATGATCGGCTTCCTGATGATTGTCTTCACCGAGCGCAGGCAGTCGTTGCACGACATCATTTGCGACACCGTGGTGGTCGACAAGTGGGCCTTCACCGACCGGCCCGACTTGCAGCACGATGGCCTGGGAACGGTGGCGATCGTCGTGCTGGCGATCTTCGGCGCCCTGTTCGGACTGGGGCTGGTCGCGATCGTGGCCGCCCTTTTGTTCGCTTCGATGTGAACCCCGGCAGGGCTCGCGCTTGACAGCCCTGCCCGCCCGTGATTCCACTATAAAAGCAACCGACCGCCCGGGGCCCCGCCCCGGGCGGCGGCGTCTTCACACCTTTCGGGGCGCCGGTCCAACGGCGCACCCACGGATGTCGCCCCCATGGCCAAACACCTCCTCATCGTCGAGTCGCCCGCCAAGGCCAAGACGATCAACAAGTACCTCGGCAACGACTTCCAGGTCCTGGCGTCCTACGGCCATGTGCGCGATCTGATCCCCAAGGAAGGCGCGGTCGACCCCGACCACGGCTTCGCGATGCGCTACGACCTGATCGAGAAGAACGAAAAGCACGTCGAGGCGATCGCCAAGGCCGCGCGCGGCGCGCAGGACATCTTTCTGGCGACCGACCCGGACCGCGAGGGCGAGGCGATCAGTTGGCACATCGCCGAGATCCTCAAAGAGCGCGGGCTGCTCGAGGACCGGTCGCTGCAGCGCGTCGTGTTCACCGAGATCACGCCGCGGGCGATCAAGGAGGCCATGCAGAAGCCCCGCTCGATCGCCGGCGACCTCGTCGATGCGCAGCAGGCGCGTCGCGCGCTCGATTATCTGGTCGGCTTCAACCTCTCGCCGGTGCTGTGGCGCAAGGTGCAGCGCGGGCTGTCGGCCGGCCGGGTGCAATCGCCGGCGCTGCGACTGATCGTCGAGCGCGAAGAGGAGATCGAGGCCTTCATCGCGCGCGAGTACTGGTCGATCGAAGCCGCGTGTGCGCATCCCTCGCAGAGCTTCAGCGCGCGGCTGGCCAAGCTCGACGGGCAGAAGTTCGAGCAGTTCACGATCACCGACGGCGACACCGCCGAGGCCGCCCGCGCGCGCATCCAGGCCGCCGCGCAGGGCGCGCTGCACGTCACCGACGTCGGCGCCAAGGAACGCAAGCGCCGCCCGGCGCCGCCGTTCACGACCTCGACGCTGCAGCAGGAAGCCTCGCGCAAGCTCGGCTTCACCACGCGCAAGACCATGCAGATCGCGCAGAAACTCTACGAGGGCGTGGCGCTCGGCGAGGAGGGCACGATCGGCCTGATCACCTACATGCGTACCGACTCGGTGAATCTGTCGCAGGACGCGCTGGTGGACATCCGCGACGTGATCGCGCGCGACTACGGCACCGCGTCCCTGCCCGACCAGCCCAATACCTATCAGACCAAGTCCAAGAACGCGCAGGAGGCCCACGAGGCGGTGCGTCCGACCTCGGCGCTGCGCACGCCTTCGCAGGTCGCGCGCCACCTGACCGACGACGAGCGCCGCCTCTACGAGCTGATCTGGAAGCGCGCGGTGGCCTCGCAGATGATTCCGGCCACGCTCAACACCGTGTCGGTCGACCTGGCCGCCGGCAGCGAGCACAGCTTCCGCGCCTCGGGCACGACGGTCGTGGTGCCGGGCTTTCTGGCGGTCTACGAGGAGGGCAAGGACACCAAGGGCAAGGATGACGACGACGAGGGCCGCAAGCTGCCGCAGATGAAGCCGGGCGACCGCGTGCCGCTCGACCGCATCCTCGCCGAGCAGCACTTCACGCAGCCGCCGCCGCGCTTCACCGAAGCCGCGCTGGTCAAGGCGCTCGAGGAGTACGGGATCGGCCGCCCGTCGACGTACACCTCGATCATCCAGACCCTGCTGTTCCGCAAGTATGTCGAGATGGAAGGCCGCAGCTTCCGGCCCAGCGATGTCGGCCGTGCGGTGTCGAAGTTCCTGTCCAGCCACTTCACCCGCTACGTGGACTACGACTTCACCGCCAAGCTTGAGGACGAGCTCGATGCGGTCAGCCGCGGCGAGGAGGACTGGATCCCGCTGATGGAGAAGTTCTGGGGGCCGTTCAAGGAGCTGGTGGTCGAGAAGACCGAGTCGGTCGACCGCACCGAGGCCACCGGCGCGCGCGAGCTGGGCACCGACCCCAAGACCGGCAAGCCGGTCAGCGTACGGCTGGGCCGCTTCGGGCCGTACGCGGCGATCGGCAGCACCGCCGAGGACGCCGAGGACAAGCCCAAGTTCGCCTCGTTGCGCCCCGGCCAGAGCATGCACACGATCACGCTCGAGCAGGCGCTCGAGCTGTTCCTGATGCCGCGCATCCTCGGCGAGGACAAGGGCGAGCAGGTCAGCGTGGGCATCGGCCGTTTCGGTCCCTTCGCCAAGCGCGGCAGCACCTACGCCTCGCTGAAGAAGGAGGACGATCCGTACAAGATCGACCTGACGCGCGCGGTGTTCCTGATCGAGGAGAAGGAGGAGATCGCGCGCAACCGGATCATCAAATCCTTCGATGGCAGCGACATCCAGGTACTCAACGGCCGTTTCGGGCCGTACATCAGCGACGGCAAGCTCAACGGCAAGATCCCCAAGGACCGCGAGCCCGCGTCGCTGACGTTCGAGGAGGTCACCCGCCTGCTCGAGGAAACCGGCAAGCCGGTGCGCAAGGGGTTCGGCGCCAAAAAGGCCGCCGCCAAGAAAGTCGCGACGAAGAAGGCCGCGCCCGACAAGAGCCCGGCTGCGAAGAAGGCCGCGACCAAGAAGGCACCTGCGAAGAAAGCCGCCAAGAAGACCGCGAAAAAAGCGACGAAGAAGGTCGCCAAACAGGCGGTCGCCCCGCCTGAGCCGGCCAAGTCGCTGCTGACGCCGGCCAAGGTCGCGCCGGGCAAGAAGCGCGTGGTCAAGGCCGCGGCCGACGACGCCGCGCCGTTCTGACGCGCGGCCGGCATCGCGCATGTCCGCCCTCGCGCGTCTGGACATCGCCGCCGCGGCCGCCGTGCTCGCGCGCGGCGGTGTGATCGCCTACCCCACCGAAGGCGTGTGGGGGTTGGGCTGCGCGCCGTTCGACGCGGCCGCCGTGGGTCGCCTGCTCCAGATCAAGCGCCGGCCGGTCGACAAGGGGGTCATCTTGATCGCCGGGGAAACGGCGCAGTTGGCCGACATCGCCGACTGGCCCCGGCTCGCGCCCGAGCGCCGCGACGCGGTGCTCGCTTCCTGGCCGGGCCCCAACACCTGGATCGTGCCGGCGTTGCCCGGCGTTCCGGACTGGCTGACCGGTGACCATGCCGGCATCGCGGTACGCGTCAGCGCCCATCCGGGCGTCATCGCGCTGTGCGCCGCCTTCGGTGGGCCGCTGGTATCGACCAGCGCCAACCTCTCGGGCGAGCCGGCCGTGCACGAGGCCTCCGCGCTCGACCCGCGATTGCTGGCGCAGATCGACGGTGTGGCCGACGGGGAGACCGGCGGACGCCGCGCGCCGTCGACGATCCGCGACGCCGCCACTGGACGGGTGCTGCGCGGCTGACGGCCGCGGCCCGGATCGACCTGCATCGGGGCTGGTGCCGCGTCGCAATGGTTGCATCGGAAACGTCTGAAGTGCTGCGAATAGCGTATTGCCGCACTGCACAAACTGTGCTCTATTCGATGGCCCGACGTGGATGCGTTGCGAGATCTCCACACGCTCCGATCCCCACGCCGGCTCTGCTCCCCTGACCGGACGGCAATGACGACGATGCGGGAATCCCCGGTGCGTGGGCTGTACGACCCCGCTGACGAACGCGACGCCTGTGGCTTCGGCCTGATCTCGACGATCGGCGGCGCGCCCGCGCGCGAGATCGTCGACGGCGCACTGCAGGCGCTGTCGCGCATGGCCCATCGCGGCGGCATCGCCGCAGACGGCCTGTCGGGCGACGGCTGCGGCGTGCTGCTGGTCGGCGTCGAGGCCTTTGTGCGCACGCTCGCCGCCGAAAGCGGGTTCGTCGTCACCGGCTCTCGAATCGCTGCCGGCATGGTGTTCCTGCCGCACGACGCGGCCGCCGCCGCGCAGTGCCGAGAGACCCTGTCCGCGCAGTTGGCGGCACTGGACGTGCGCACGCTCGGCTGGCGCGAGGTGCCGCTCGACACTGCCGCACTCGGCCGCCTGGCGCTGTCGTCGCTGCCGCAGGTGGCGCAGGTGTTCGTCGAAGCCGATGACGACGATGCGCCGGCGTTCGAGCGCGCGCTGTACCTGGCGCGCCGCCGCGCCGAGCAGGTGCTGCGCGACGTGGCCGACTTCTACGTCGTCGGGTTGACGCCCGGCCTGCTCGGCTACAAGGGCATGGTGTTGCCGAGCCACCTGACCCAGTTGTTCCCGGACCTGGCCCGGCCGGACCTGGCCGCGGTCACGGCGGTGTTCCACCAGCGCTTTTCGACCAACACGCTGCCGCGCTGGCCGCTGGCGCACCCGTTCCGGCGGCTGGCGCACAACGGCGAGATCAACAGCATCGAAGGCAATCGGCGCTGGGCCCAGGCGCGCCGCGGGGTCTGGGCATCGCCGCTGCTCGACATCGGCGAGTTCGAGGCGCCGGTCACGATGCATGGCTCCGATTCGCAGAGCCTCGACAACATGCTCGAGTGGCTGCTGCTCGGCGGCATGGACCTGCTGCAGGCGATGCGCATCCTGATGCCGCCGGCAACCCAGTCGCTGGAGTACAAGGACGCCGACCTCGCCGCGTTCTATGAGTACTACGCGATCAACTCCGAACCGTGGGACGGGCCGGCCGGCGTGGTGATGTGCGACGGCCGGTATGCGGCCTGCACCCTCGACCGCAACGGCCTGCGCCCGGCGCGCTGGACGCTCTCGCACGACGGCATCTTCGTGATCGCCTCCGAGACCGGTGTGTGGGACGTCGCGCCCGAGCGGGTCAAGGCCAAGGGCAAACTCGGGCCGGGCGAGATGATCGCGATCGATCTGGCCGCCGGCACATTGCTCGACAACGACGCGATCGACGCGGTCAACCGCGCGCGCGCGCCATACAAGCAGTGGCTCAAGCGCGGCATGAGCTATCTGCACACCGAACTGATCGACCCGGCGCTGGCCGCCGAGCCCTTCCCCGCCGACACCCTGTTGGCGTTCCAGAAGCTGTTCCAGCTCACCCGCGAGGAACAGGAATCGGTGTTGCGCCCGCTGGCGCAGACCGAGCAGGAAGGGATCGGCTCGATGGGCGACGACGTGCCGATGGCGGCGATCAGCCAGCGCGTGCGCCCGCTCTACGACGGCTTCCGCCAGGCGTTCGCGCAGGTCACCAACCCGCCGATCGATCCGCTGCGCGAGGGCGGGGTCATGACCCTGGCCACGCAGATCGGGCGCGAGGGCAACCTGTTCCTCGACCGCGCCGAGAACGTGCACCACGTGCTGCTGAACTCGCCGGTGCTCTCGCAGCGCAAGCTCAGGCAGTTGCTCGCGCTGCCGCGCTTCGAGCACGCCAACCGACTGCTGCACCTGTACTTCGGCCAGGACGAAACGCTCGAGGCCGCCCTGCACCGGCTGTGCGCCGAGGCCGAAACGGCGGTGCGCGAGGGTGTGGAGATCCTGCTGCTGAGCGATCGTTATCCCAAGCGCGGCACCGCACCGGTGCACGCGCTGCTGGCGACCGGCGCGATTCACCTGCACCTGGTGCGCATGGGGCTGCGCTGCGACGCCAACCTGCTGGTGGAGACCGGCACCGCGCGCGATCCCCACCATTTCGCCTGCCTGATCGGCTTTGGCGCGACCGCGGTCTATCCCTATCTCGCCTACCAGACCCTGCATGGACTGGCGCGGCGCGGCGTGATCCCGACCCAGAGCGGCGACGAGATGCTGCAACTGGGTCGCAGCTACCGCCGCGGCGTGCGCAAGGGCCTGCTGAAGATTCTGTCGAAGATGGGCATCGGCAGTATCGCCAGCTATCGCGGCGCGCAGTTGTTCGAGATCGTCGGACTCGATGCGGAAGTCGTCGCGCTGTGCTTCGAGGGCACGCCATCCCGCATCGGCGGCGCTGGCTTCGCGCGCCTGGAGGCCGACGCCTGGGCGCTGGCCGCGCAGGGCTGGGACGATACCGCGCTGCCCGAACCCGGCGGCCTGCTGCACTACGTGCACGGCGGCGAGTACCACCAGTTCAATCCCGACGTGGTGCAAGCGCTGCAGCGCGCGGTCGCCACCGGCGCGCGTGAGGACTGGCGTCGCTACGCGGGCCTCGTCGACACCCGGCCCCCGGCCGCGCTGCGCGACCTGCTGCGGCCGCGCGCGGCGGCCATGCCGGTACCGCTCGACGAGGTCGAACCGGTCTCGGCAATCGTGCGCCGATTCGACTCGGCGGCGATGAGCCTGGGCGCGTTGTCGCCCGAGGCGCACGAAGCGTTGGCGATCGCGATGAACCGGCTGGGCGGACGCAGCAACTCCGGCGAGGGCGGCGAGGACCCGGCGCGCTACGGCAGCGAGCGGCGCAGCAAGATCAAGCAGATCGCTTCGGGCCGCTTCGGCGTGACGCCCGAGTACCTGATCAACGCCGAGGTGCTGCAGATCAAGGTCGCGCAGGGCGCCAAACCCGGTGAGGGCGGCCAGTTGCCGGGCAGCAAGGTCGACGCGTTGATCGCGCGCCTGCGTTATGCCAAGCCCGGCATCGGTCTGATCTCGCCGCCGCCGCACCACGACATCTACTCGATCGAGGACCTGGCGCAGTTGATTTTCGACCTGCGCCAGGTCAACCCGCAGGCGCTGATCTCGGTCAAGCTGGTCAGCCATGCCGGGGTCGGCACGATCGCCGCCGGCGTGGTCAAGGCCGGCGCCGACCTGATCACGATCTCCGGCCACGACGGCGGTACCGGTGCCAGCCCGCTGGGCTCGATCCGCTACGCCGGCGCGCCGTGGGAACTGGGCCTGTCGGAGGCGCGCCAGGCGCTGCAGTTCAACGACATGCGCGAGCGCGTACTGCTGCAGACCGACGGCGGGCTCAAGACCGGCCTGGACGTGATCAAGGCCGCGCTGCTGGGCGCCGACACATTCGGCTTCGGCACCGCGCCGATGATCGCGCTGGGCTGCAAGTACCTGCGCATCTGCCACCTCAACAACTGCGCCACCGGCGTGGCGACCCAGGATCCGCGGCTGCGCGAACACCACTACAAGGGCCTGCCCGAGCGCGTGGAGGCGTTCTTCCGCAATGTCGCCGAGGACGTGCGCGAGCACCTGGCGGCGCTGGGCGCGCGCGCGCTCGACGAGATCGTCGGCCGCACCGACCTGCTCGAGCAGCACCTGCGCCGCACCCGCGACCACGTCGACATCGACCTGTCGATGCTGCTGCGCCGCGATCCCGACAAGCCGCTTGGCTACTGCGGTGCCCCGGCGCTGCAGGCGCCGCCCGACGGTCTGGCGGCCGCGCTGGACGCGCGCGTGTCCAAGGCGATCGCACGCGGCGACGGTGGCAGCTATGACTTCGAGATCCGCAACACCGACCGCAGCATCGGCACGCGCCTGTCGGGCGCGATCGCGCGCGTGCACGGCAACACCGGCATGGCCGACCGGCCGCTGACGCTGCGCCTGCGCGGCACCGCCGGCCAGAGCCTGGGCGCGTTCAATGCGGGCGGCCTGCACCTCGAACTGGAGGGAGAAGCCAACGACTACGTCGGCAAGGGCATGGCCGGTGGCCGGATCGTGTTGCGTCCACCGGCCGGCAGCGCGTTCGAGTCGCGGCTCACGCCGATCCTCGGCAACACCTGTCTGTATGGCGCGACCGGCGGCGAGCTTTACGCTGCGGGCCGCGCGGGCGAGCGCTTCGGCGTGCGCAACTCGGGCGCGGTCGCAGTGATCGAAGGCGCCGGCGACCATTGCTGCGAGTACATGACCGGCGGCGCGGTCGCGGTGCTGGGTCGCACCGGCCTGAACTTCGGCGCCGGCTTCACCGGCGGCATCGCCTACGTGCTCGACCTCGATCGCGACTTCGTCGACCGCTACAACCACGAGTTGATCGACATCCTGCGGGTGACACCAGAAGCCTTCGACAACTACCGCTCGCACCTGCGCGATTTGATCGAGACCCACGCCCGCCTGACCGGCAGCGCCTGGAGCGCCCGCATCCTCGACGAGTTCCGCGACTTCGTCGGCAAGTTCTGGCTGGTCAAGCCCAAGGCCGCGAGCCTGGCGGCACTCGCCGAAGACCTGAGGCGGGCGGCATGAGGTCCGTGTTGCGCACATCCGCCTTTACGATCTGCTTCGCATCTCGCGCAACGGAGTCCACCTGATGACCAAGCGCGATGTGTTTCGGTTCCTCAAGGAGCCGCGCGAGATGCCGGGCAAAGTGCCGCTGACGCTGCGCACGGCCGGCGACTGGAACGAGCTCTATGGCGGCTTCGGGCCGAGCGAGGCCGCGCACCAGGCCGATCGCTGTCTCGATTGCGGCAACCCGTACTGCGAAGCCAAGTGCCCGGTGCACAACTACATCCCCAACTGGCTGAAGCTGGCGCAGGAAGGGCGCGTGCACGAGGCCGCGGCGCTGTGCCACGAGACCAACCCGCTGCCGGAGATGTGCGGCCGCGTGTGCCCCCAGGACCGGCTGTGCGAGGGCGCGTGCACGCTCAACGACGGCTTCGGCGCGGTGACCATCGGTGCAGTCGAGAAGTACATCGTCGATACCGCATTCGCCCAGGGCTGGCGGCCGGACCTGTCGAAGGTCGTGGCCACCGGCCGGCGGGTCGCGGTGATCGGTGCCGGGCCCGCCGGGCTGGCCTGCGCCGACCGGTTGGCGCGCGCCGGCATCGAGGCGGTCGTGTTCGACCGCTACGAGCAGATCGGCGGCCTGCTGCAGTTCGGCATCCCCAGCTTCAAGCTCGACAAGACGGTCATCGCCACCCGGCGCGCCGTGCTCGAGGGCATGGGCGTGACGTTCCGGCTCGGCGTGGAGATCGGCCGCGACATCGCGCTCGACGCGCTGCTGGAAGACTTCGATGCGGTGTTCCTGGGCACCGGCGCCTACCGCTACACCGATGGTGGCCTGGCCGGTCAGGACCTGCCGGGCGTGTTGCCGGCGCTGCCGTTCCTGGTGCACAACGGCCGCCTGGTCACTGGCGGCGACACCTGGGGCCGGCCGATCGCCGGCTGGGAGGACACGCTCACGCTGCCGAAACTGACCGGCAAGCGCGTGGTCGTGCTCGGCGGCGGCGACACCGGCATGGACTGTGTGCGCTCAGCCGTCCGACTGGGCGCGGCCAGCGTCACCTGTGCCTACCGTCGCGACGAAGCCAACATGCCCGGCTCGGCGCGCGAAGTCGCCAACGCCCGCGAGGAAGGCGTGCGCTTCCTGTTCAACCGCCAGCCGCTGGCAATCGAAGCCGATGCGGACGGCAACGCGGCCGGCGTGCGCATGGTCGAGACCCGGCTCGGCGACCCGGACGCGAACGGCCGCCGTGCCGCCGTTCCGGTCGCGGGCAGCGAATCGATGCTGGCCGCCGACGTGGTGATCATCGCCTTCGGCTTTTCGCCGGCCGTGCCGGCCTGGCTCGACCCGCACGGCGTCGAGGCCCAGGCGCCGGGCAGCGGGCGCATCCGCGTCGGCGGCGAGCGTCGGCTGCCGTATCAGACCGCGCATGAGCGTGTATTCGCCGGTGGCGATGCGGTGCGCGGCGCCGATCTGGTGGTCACCGCGGTGCAGGAAGGCCGCGACGCAGCCGCAAGCATCGCGCGCATGCTGCGCCGACGGGTCGCCGACACGACGCGGGCCGCGCTCGACGCCATCTGATCGACGCTGCGTGCCGCTGCGCGGTTTGCGTGGGCATGCGCCGGAACGCAGAACGGGGCCCGAAGGCCCCGTTCTGTTTCCATCGATGCAGCGTGGCCTCAGAACTTCAGGCCCACTTCCACCGTCAGCGTGCGCGGAAAGTAGAAGATCCCGGCATTGCGGTTCACCGACACGTAGCCGGTGTCGAGTTGGCCGCCTTCGCCGAAGTAGTTGCTGCTGCCGTCGGGTCCGCCGTAGACGTAGCTGTCGTAGTTCTTGAAGTTGAACGCGTTGAGCAGGTTCACGCGTGCGGTCAGCCGCGTGTCGCCCCCCAGCACGAACTCCTTGGTCGCCTGCAGATCCACGGTGCGGTAGCTCCAGATGTCGCCGCCGACCAGGAACTTGCCGTTGCCCGGCGGCACGAAGCCGACGAGTTGGCAGGTCGAACCGTCCCAGCCCTGGACGCCGTAGCAGGCCACGGTGTTGATCGGGTTGGCGGTCTCGAGCACCAGCTTGGCGCCGTAGGTCACCCCCCACGGCCCGTCGACCGAGGCCGAGGCGGTGAAGCGGTGCTTGGGCTGGTTGCTCGACTTCACGAACGGGAAGTACTGCAGCCGCGCCTTGTCGAAGTAGTCGAACTGGCTGTCGTTGTCGCGGCTGTTCTGGCGCGCCTGGGTATGGGTGTAGGCGATGTTGGCGCCCCAGCCCGATTCCTTGGTGTACGGCTTGTCGGCCGCCAGCAGGATCTGCGTGCTGCGCTGCTCGACGCCGTTGTCGCCCAGGATCACGCCGCCGAAGCCCGGCGGCACGCGATCGGAGGCGCCCCACGGCGGGCTGCCGTCGGGGCTGAAGAACGCGCCGTCGGGATAGCGGTTGCCGAGCGTGTAGCCGAAGCCGTCGCGGGCGAGGATGCGCTGCACGGTGACGTCGGTCAGCCACTGCCCCACCTGGTTGCTCATGCCCAGGCTGAACTGATCGCTGTAGGGCGTCTTGAGCCGGTTGTTGAGCATGAACGCCTCGGCGGCATCGCGCGAACCGGTGATACCGGCGAGCACGTCCGCCCCGCCCAGGTAGGCCGGGTCCCAGGCGACGCAACGCGAGCCGGTGATCGCCACGCACTGGCCGGTCGCCGGATCGGCGAACTCCAGGCGCACCAGCGAGATCGAGCCCTTGTGGCGCTCGAACGCGAGGTCGCGGAACAGGTTGCGGTCGTAGGACCGGCCGGCGCCGCCGTGGATCACGTGACGCTCGTCGGCGCCCAGGTCGTAGGAGAAGCCGAAGCGCGGCGCCCACGCGTCCTTGAAGTTCTTGCGGTTGCTGCCGGTGCTGATGTAGTCGAGCGGGTTGATCGCATCGATACCGCCGTTGAGCCAGCGGTCGACCCAGCGCTGCCCCGGATTCTGCGGATCGGCGGCGTAGAGCGCATCGACGAAGGCCTTCGGGGTGACGTGGTCGGTGTAGGCCGGCACGTCCTCGTAGTCCCAGCGCACGCCGAAGTTCAGCATCAGATGCGGGTTCACCTGCCAGTCGTCCTGGATATAGAACCCGTACTGCTTGGCCGTGGTCTCCACGCGCGGGCTCAGGCCGGGGGTCGCGAACGGCGCGATGAACTCCACGCGGTAGGGCTGCGCGGCGATCTGGCCGGTGGCCGGGTCGAACTCCCACGAGAACTGCGGGTTCAGCGGCTCGCCGTCGCTCGACGCCAGCTCGATGTTGCGGTAGTTCACGCCGACCTTGACGGTGTGATCGCCGTTGAACTCGAAGCTGTTGAAGGTCAAGTCGTCCTGCAGCGACCAGCCCTTCTGGTGCTGCGACTGCAGGCTGAACCCGCTGGCCGGGCCGAGCTGCAGCAGCGTGGCCTCGGTCAGCGGCGGGCGGCGGTCGATCACGGTGTAGATGGCGCCGTTGCCGAACGAGACCGGCGTCTTGGAGTTCTGCGAGTCCTGGGTGCTGACGATCAGTTCGTTGTAGAAGCGCTGGCCGTAGTGCATCCACTTGAGATTGACGCGCTTGTCCTCGTTGATGCGCGCATCGCCGTGCTCGGGCGTGCTGATGCCCCCGACGTTGCCGATCACGTCCTCGTCGCGGTACTGGCCGCTCAGTTCCAGGCGGTCGTTGTCGCCGATGTCCCAGCTGAGCTTGGCGAAGTACAGGTCTTCTGCGAACGGCAGCGTAGTCGCGCCGTAGTAGCTGCGCAGGTTGTCGGGCAGCCGCAGATACGCCTCGCCCGACGCGGCCTCGGGCTGCACCGAGCGGGCGTAGATGTTCTTCTTGCCTTCATAGGCGACGAAGAAATGCATGCGGTCTTCGATGATCGGGCCGCCGAGGGCGAAGCCGTACTCCTTGACCTGCGAATCGTCCTTGTCGGTCTCGTCGGGCCGCTTGGCGCGCATGCGCTCGTTGGTGAAGCGGTAGAACATCTCGCCTTCGAACGCGTTGGTACCCGAGCGCGTGGCGGCGGTGATCGCCGCGCCGCTGACCTGGCCGTACTCGGCCTTGTAGTTGGAGGTGATCACCTTGTACTCGCCGATCGCCAGCTGCGGGAACGGATTGCCCGGGCTCTCGTTCTGGCCGGCAATGCCGCCTTGCTGCACGTAGCTCTTCTGGCTGACGCCATCGATGTAGAGGTTGGACGAGCTGGTGTTGGTCGCGCCGGCACGCAGCGTCGCCCGGCCCTGGGCGTCGATCTTGAACTGCATGCCCGGGACGGTGTCGGCGAACTCGAGGAAGTTGCGCGTGGCCTGCGGCAGCTGCTGGATCTGGCGCAGCGAGATCGTGTTGCCGACCTCGGACGTGCGCACGTCGCGCAGCAGCGGGGCAGTCACGGTGACCCCGCCGATGTCGGTGACCGGGCCGTCGGCCGGCACGCCTTCGGCGACCGCCCCCTGGATGTCCAGCGTCGCGGTCGAGGCGACCGACAGCGTCACCGTCTGCGGCTCGCCACCGGCGTCGACGCGGTAGGTGCCCGGCGGCAGGCCAACGAGCGTGTAGGCGCCGCCGGCATTGGTCTGCACACGGCGCACGGCACCGGTGGCGACGTTGGTCGCGGTTACGGTGGTGCCGGCTTCGGCCGAGCGCACCTGCCCGCGCAGCGTGGCGCTGGTGGACTGGGCGAACGCAGGTGCGGCAACGGCCAGACAGGCGGCCAGCGCGCAGGCCAGCAGGGCGGGTTGAGGAACACGGGGCGAACGGGTTGCGTTCATGACATCCCCTCCAGGGGGCTTTTTAGGGTCGTGGTGGATGACGGTCGGGACAGCACGGGACGGCACAGCGGCAGCGCGTCCATGCGCAGGCACGCGCCAGCACAGGGCCGGCACATGGGGAAACGGGAAACGCGGCCCGGGCGATCGGCAGGGCCGCGCAACGTGCGCCGCGCGGCGGCGGGCGTTGCGGACCGGACGTTGTCGACGCGCCGGACTCCTGAACATCGCGGGAAAGAGCGCCGATGCATGTCTGCATCCGCTCCAGGCCGGATCGGTCTCCACCGATCGCACAGGCCGTGGCGCGCTGGGGCGCGTCGCGACGAACGCCGGGGACCGTCGCCTCGCCCGCCCTTCGCGAAGAGCGGATGGGGTCACGATCCGGCGCGCATCGTAATCCTGCGGCCGAACCGCGTCCATGGGCTGGCGGCGGCGCGCATCGCGGCTGGTGTCGGCCCATGCGCGAAGGGCCGTCTGCGGATCGCGGCGCCCCGCCCTGCCGTGCGACCCGCTGTCGCGCCCTGCGATGCCGTCGGCTCTGTCCGCCTTTCTTCGCCGCAGGTCGCCAGCGGGCAGCAGCAAGCAGATCAACCCGCGATCTCGCTGGCCCCTCCCCCGGTTTCGTCCGGCCGCCAGTCGTCGCATGATGGCGGCATGCACCGCGTTCCGAGCCTTCTCGTCCTGATCGCATGCCTGGCCGCGGCAAGGTCCCCGGCGGCAGCCGGCGACGACGTCGTCGTGTACCGGTGTACGGATGCGCGCGGACAGGTCGCGCTGCGCGACTCGCCGTGCAGCGAGGGCCATCGCCAGGAGGTGCGCACGATGATCCGCCCGGTCGATGCCGCACCCACGCCGCGACCGCCGCGGCCGACGCCTTCGGCCGAACCGGCAGTCGCCCCCGCGCCCCCCCAGGTGGTCGTGGTCCGACCCCCGCAACCGATGTACCGCTGCGTGCGTCCGGACGGCAGTACGTACACCAGCGATTCGTCGGCGGGCAATCCGCGCTGGGTGCCGCTGTGGACGCTGGGCTACGGGCCGCCGCAGCGCGGCCCCTCGACCCGGATCGGCGTGGAGGCCGGCCGGGGCGGCGGCCGGGTGGACGTGGACATCGACGCAGGCACGCGGCGCGGGTGGCGCGGCGGCTACGGTGACGCCGGCACCTGGGTCCGCGACGACTGCAGCCCGCTGCCGCAGGCCGAGGTCTGCAGCCTGCTGGCCGATCGCCGCGAACAGATCCGGCGCCGGTTCTTCAACGCCCAACCCAGCGAACGCGCGCGCCTGCGCGGCGAGGAGACCACGATCAACGCCCGCCTGGGCCAGGACTGCGGTCGATGACGCGCGGCCTGCTCGCGGCCGTGGCGCTGCTGCTGTCGGTCGTGGCCGTCGGCACCGCCGCCGCCGATACCGTCATCTACCGCTGCACCGACGCCGACGGCGCGGTCACGTTCCAGAACGGCCGCCCCTGCGCGCCCGGACAACAGCAACAACGGCGCGTGGTCGAGATCGCGGCGCCCCTGCCCGCCTACGTCGCGCCGGCACGCCCGGCACCGGCAGCGACGCCCGCACCGGCGCCGCGCACGCCCCCGGATGTGGCGGCCGAGCCGCCGGCCGTGCGCACCCCGCCGCCACCGCTGTACGCCTGTCGCAGCTACGACGGCCACATCGACTGGCGCGAGGACGCCACCCCGCCCACGCGCTGCCGGCCGATGCAGACCGTCGGCATCGGTGGCCTGCCGGGCATCGGTGCCGGCCAGGCTTGCGAGCGGGTCGAGGACAGCTGCGAGGCGGTCGCCGCCGATGCGCTGTGCGCGGCCTGGCAGGCGCGGCTGCACGAAGCGGAGTTCCGCTGGCGCTACGCCGACCGCGCGACCGGTCCGGCGCTGCGCCAGGCCTACGAGCAGATGCGTGCGACCTGGGACGGGAGCGCATGCGCGGCGGACCCGCCGTGACCCCAGTGGGCTGCCTCCGCCCTCAGAACCCGTAGCGCAGGAAGCCGCCGTCCACGGCGATGCATTCGCCGGTGATGTAGCCCGCCGCCGGCAGGCACAGGAACGCGACCGCCGCCGCCACTTCCTCCGGCTCGCCGATGCGTCCCATCGGCGTGCGCAGCAGCACTTCGTCGAGATAGTCGGGATCGGCCAGCGGTGCGGACGTGCGCCGGGTGCGGATGTACCACGGCGCCACCGCGTTGACGCGGACGCCATCCTCGGCCCATTCGGCCGCGAGATTGCGCGTCATCTGGTGCAGCGCCGCCTTGCTCATGCCGTAGACCACGCCCGTGCGCACATGGGTGATGCCCGACACGCTACCGACGTTGACCACGCTGGAACTGGCATGGCGGGTGAGCAGCGGATGCGCCAGGCGGGTGAGCTCGAACGCGCTGAACACGTTGATCTCGAAGATCTCGCGCCACTCGTCCTCGCCGTACTCGGTCGCCGCACGCGGCACGTTGCCGCCCGCGTTGTTGACCAGGATGTTCAGCCCCTGTCCCTGATCCTCGACCCAGTCGAGAATCTCGCCGCGCTGCTCCTCGTCGACGACATCGGCGATCAGCGCGCGGACGTCAGCCTGTGGAAACGCCTCGAGCAGTTCCTCACGCGCGGCCTCGAGCGCGTCGCCGTTGCGGCCGACGATCAACACCGTGGCGCCAAACCCCGCCAGCTCACGTGCGATCGCCCGCCCGATGCCGGCGCTGCCACCGGTCACCAGGGCACATTGGCCATCCAGGCGCCAGCGCTGCGGATCCATCGACATATCCTCGTTTCGACTGCGCCTAGGATACCGCCGAGTCCGCCATCGGAGATCGCCACGATGCCGAGGCGTGCGGGAAAGCGCCCCCATCCCAGCCTTCCCCCTCACGCGGGAGAAGGGGCCAAAGCCTGGACGCTGCAGTGAAGCCGCCTCCCCGCCTGCGCGTCGGGTGGAGGCATGCGCCTGCCACGGAAGAAGCGCCCCCATCCCAGCCCTCCCCCGCACGCGGGGGAAGGGGCCAAAGTCTGGACGCTGCGGTGAAGTCACCTCCCCGCCTGCGCGTCGGGTGCAGGCTTGGACCTGCCACGGAAGAAGCGCCCCCATCCCAGCCCTCCCCCGCACGCGGGAGAAGGGGCCAAAGCCTGGACGCTGCGGTGAAGTCACCTCCCCGCCTGCGCGTCGGGTGCAGGCTTGGACCTGCCACGGAAGAAGCGCCCCCATCCCAGCCTTCCCCCGCACGCGGGAGAAGGGGCCAAAGCCTCAACGCTGCGGTGAAGTCACCTCCCCGCCTGCGCGTCGGGTGGAGGCATGGACATGCCACGGAAGAAGCGCCCCCATCCCAGCCCTCCCCCGCACGCGGGAGAAGGGGCCAAAGCCTGGACGCTGCGGTGAAGTCACCTCCCCGC
>NZ_JBDJNS010000031.1:0-43266 GCF_039674545.1 Luteimonas sp. TWI382 | reverse complement strand
AGCACCGCGATGCCGGCCGAATCGTAGCCGCGATACTCCAGCCGCTTGAGGCCCTCGACCAGGACCGGGACCACATCGCGATCCGCGATCGCACCGACGATTCCGCACATGCCGCCCGCTCCTGCAAGTCAATGCGCCATTCTAGCGGCCGGCCGGGGCCGGGCGCCGTGGCGCCACACGCCACCGTTCAGTGCATGAAGAACTCGACCGGCACCGCGATCTCGATCGGGGCCGGCAGATCGGCCGGAATCGCCGGCAGCGGCGCGGCGCGATGAAACGTCTCGATCGCGGCGGCATCGAGCCGGGTCGATCCCGACGAGCGCGCGAGCGCCGCCGACAGCACACGACCGGCCCGGTCCATGCGCAGGCGCACGATCGCCACCCCTTCCTCGCCGCGTGTCCGCGCCGCGCTCGGGTAATGTCGATACCGGGCCAGTCGCGCCATCACCCGCGCTTCCCAGCGATCGTCGCGGCGACCGCCCAGGGCATCGGTGGACGGTGCGGGTGGACTCGGCGGGGCCGCGGCCTGTTGGTCATGCGGCGCCGGTGGGTCCATAGACACCTCCGTGGCGGTCGAGGCAGCGGCGTGCTCCGGACGCGCAATGTCTGCCAGCACCGGCAGCGGGTCGGACGGCGCCGTGTGCGGCTGTGGCTGCGGCGTTCGCGGCGCTGGCCTCCGACGCGTCTCGGGCACCGGTGCGGGCGCGTCCCTCGACTCGACCGGGACCGGCGGCGCGGCGGCGGGCAGGAAACTCACCTCGATCACCGCATCAGCTCTCGGCGGCGAGTGCGGGTCCTCGCCCGGCCCCAACACCAGCAGCACGACCACGGCGTGCACAGCGATGGCGCCCAGTGCGGCGCATGCGCGCTGGATGCGTGCGGCACGGTCCGTACAGCGCAACGGTCGGGATCGGGCCGTTCCGGCTGCGGCCGGTCCCAGGCACGTCGGCATGACGCTGGCGGCTCCATGATGCGAATGATTCGCATTTTCTCACATCCTCGGGAGGATATGGCGCGCGGTTGTCCGCGCCGCGGACGTCCGGACGCCGCCGCGGACACCCGAACACCCCGGAAATTCTCAATACAATCAATGGCTTGATTTTGGCACGATCCCTGCTTTGTGACTGGCAGATCCCGAACGTGCCCGTCCCATGTCCGCACCCACCTCGTTGCCTCCTGTCCGCCGCGGTATCCGCGACACCTCTGCGCAGGACACGGTCCATACTGCGCGCCCAGTGCGCCGGCGTCGCTGGCTGGCGATCGCCGCGGCCGCGATCGCGGTGATCGCAGCGCTCGCTTGGCTGGTCGCCGGCTGGGCGTCGGGCGCCACGTCGATCGACGCGGCCCGGCTGCGGATCGCCGAGGTCACCCGGGGCGACCTGGTGCGCGACATCGCCGCCGAGGGGCGCGTGATCTCGGCCAACAGCCCCACGCTGTACGCGATCGCGCCGGGCACGGTGACATTGAAAGTGGTCGCTGGCGACCGCGTCGAGAAGGGCCAGGTGCTGGCCGAGATCGACAGTCCGGAGCTGCGTAGCAAGCTGGTCCAGGAGGAGTCCACCTTCGCAAGCCTCCAGGCCGAGGCCGAACGCGCGACGCTCGATGCACGGATCGCCCGCGCCGAGGCGCGCAAGCTGCTCGACCAGGCGCAGATCGAACGTACCGCGGCCGAGCGCGATCTGCAGCGCTACCAGCGCGCGTTCGAAGCCGGTGTCGTCGCCCAGGTCGACCTGGCCAAGTCCGAGGATGCGCTGAAGAAGACCGACATCGGTCTGGCCTCTGCGCGCGAAGATGCGAATCTGCAGGGCCAGGGCGCCGGCCTGGACGCGCGCAACAAGCAGTTGCTCGCCGACCGCCAGGGCGCCGTCGTCGCCGAGGCCCGCCGCCAGGTCCAGGCGCTGACCTTGCGCGCGCCCTTCGATGGCCAGGTCGGCCAGGTGCAGGTGGCCCAGTTCACCAACGTCGCTGCCAACGCACCGGTGCTGGGCGTGGTCGATCTGTCGGTGTTCGAGGTCGAGATCAAGGTGCCCGAAAGCTTCGCGCGCGACCTGGCGATCGGGATGCCGGCCGAGATCCGCAGCGCCAACGAAATGTTCCCGGCCGAGGTCTCGGCGGTCTCGCCCGAAGTCGTCGCCGGCGAAGTCGCCGCGCGCGTGCGCTTCTCGCAGCGCCAGCCGGCCGGCCTGCGCCAGAACCAGCGCTTGTCGGCGCGCATCCTGCTCGACACCCGGCGCGATGTGCTGATGGTCGAGCGCGGCCCGTTCGTCGAGCAGTCCGGTGGCCGCTACGCCTATGTCGTCGATGGCAACAGCGCGGTGCGCCGTCCGATCCAGGCCGGCGCCAGCAGCCTGGGCGCGGTCGAGATCGTGTCGGGCCTGCAGGCCGGCGAGCGCATCGTCGTGTCGGGCAGCGACCTGTTCGGCGAGGCCGAACGGGTGCGCATCAGCCGTTGAGATTTCCCCCGGACCCACGCGGGTCCGCTCCTTCCATGTCCAAAATAAGGATCGCCCCATGTTGCAGATGAACCAGGTCGGCAAGGTCTACCGCACCGAGCTCGTCGAAACCCATGCGCTGCGCGCGCTCGACTTGCACGTCCGCGAAGGCGAGTTCGTCGCCGTCACCGGTCCGTCGGGTTCGGGCAAGACGACGTTCCTCAACATTGCAGGCCTGCTGGAAACCTTCACCAGCGGGACCTACAAGCTCGACGGCGTCGATGTGCAGGGGCTCAACGACAACCAGCGCTCGCGCCTGCGCAACGAGAAGATCGGCTTCATCTTCCAGGGCTTCAACCTGATCCCCGACCTCAACCTGTTCGACAACGTCGACGTGCCGTTGCGCTATCGCGGCATGCCGGCCTCCGAACGCCGTCTGCGGATCGAGGAAGCGCTGGGCCTGGTCGGCCTGGCCTCGCGCATGAAGCATTACCCGGCCGAGCTGTCGGGCGGCCAGCAACAGCGCGTGGCGATCGCCCGTGCGCTGGCCGGCAGTCCGCGCCTGCTGCTGGCCGACGAACCGACCGGCAACCTCGACTCGCAGATGGCGCGCAGCGTGCTGGAACTGCTCGAGGAGATCCACGCGCAGGGCACGACGATCGTCATGGTCACCCACGATCCCGAGCTCGCCGCGCGCGCCCAGCGCAATGTGCACATCGTCGACGGCCTGGCGACCGATCTGCGCCGCGAATCCGCGACCGCCGCGGCCTGACCTCAGGAATGCACCCCGCGATGTTCGCCTACTACGCCCGGCTCGCGCTGCGCAGCTTCGGCCGCAACCAGGTACTGACGGCCTTGATGGTGCTGTCGGTCGCGGTCGGCATCGGCGCGGCGATGACCACGCTGACCGTGATGCACCTGCTGTCGGGCGATCCGCTGCCCGGCCGCAGCGGCACGCTCTTCTACCCGCAGGTCGACCCGAGGCCAGGCGAACCCATGCGCCCCAACCCCCCGGACATGCTTGATTACACCACGGCGATGGATCTGTGGCGCGCCGGCCGTGCGGACCGGCAGGCGCTGGTGGTCGAGAGCGAGATCCGGCTGCAGGCGCCCGAGACCGGGCGCCCGCCGCTGATGACCCAGATGCTGTCCACGCATGCCGACTTCTTTCCGATGTTCGATGTGCCGTTCGCCTACGGCGCCGGCTGGAGCGCCGCCGACGACACCGGCCACGCCCGCGTGGCGGTGATCTCCTCCGACCTCAACCGCACGCTGTTCGGCGGCGGCGACAGCGTCGGCCGGACGCTGCGCATCCGCGACGCCGATGTGCGCATCGTCGGCGTGCTCGCGCCCTGGCGGCCCTCGCCGCTGTACTACCGCCTGGCCGGCGGCAACTTCGCGCAGGGCGATACCGCGAGCTTCTACGCCGCGCCGCAGGACGTCTTCGTGCCGTTTCCCACGGGCCTTGAGCTCAACGACGGTCATTTCCAGCAGTTCACCTGCTGGCAGTTGCCCAAGGTCCCGGGCCATCTGCAGGGCAGCGACTGCGTGTGGCTGCAGTTGTGGGTGCAGCTCGACACCCCGGACAAGGTCGCCCGCTATCGCGACTTCGTCGCCACGTACGCACGGCAACAGCAGGCGCAGGGCCGGATCCAGCACGCGGACAACGCGCGCGTGCTCGGGCTAATGGACTGGCTGGACTACAACCATGTGGTTCCGCGCGATGTCCGGCTGCAGACCTGGCTGGCGCTGGCATTCCTGGCGATCTGCCTGTTCAACACGGTCGGGTTGTTGCTGGCCAAGTTCCTGCGCCGCGGCGGCGAGATCGGTGTGCGCCGCGCACTCGGCGCCTCGCGCCGGGCGATCTTCGTGCAGTGCCTGGTCGAAGCGGGCATGGTCGGGCTGGCCGGTGGCGTTCTGGGCTGGGGACTGACGCTGCTGGGGCTGTGGGCGATCCGCCGCCAGCCGGTCGAGTACGCCGATCTGGCGCGCCTGGACCTGTCGATGTTTGCGGCGACCTTTGCGCTGGCACTCGCTGCCAGCCTGCTCGCCGGCCTGTTCCCTGCCCTGCGCGCCAGTCGGATCGCACCGGCCCTGCAACTCAAATCGCTGTGAGGACGCTGGTGATGGACATCCGACCGATCGTCGCCGCGCTGAGCCGGCACCGCGTCGCCACGAGCCTGATCGTGCTCGAGATCGCGCTCGCCTGCGCGGTGCTGTGCAATGCCTGCTTCCTGATCGCCGGCCGCCTGGCGCTGATGCGCATCGACAGCGGCCTCGATGCGCCGTCGCTGGCGGTCGTGGCGCTGCGCGGCTGCGACGGCTGCGTCAACGCCGACATCAACGCCCGGGTGCTGGCGGCCATTCGCGGCCTGCCGGGCGTACAGGCGGCCGGCGTGCTCAATGCCACGCCGTTCGGCATCCGCGACGCCGACGCCGGGGTGACGCTGGACGCCGAGGGCCGGCATTTCGGCGGCGTGCCGCATTTCTATACCTTCGGTCCCGACGCAATCCAGACGCTCGGCCTGCGGCCATCGCAGGGGCGCGGCTTCGAGGCGGCGGACTTCCAGCCCATCGAGAACTTCCTGCCGACCGACGCCGAGGTCTGGATCACCGAGGCCTTCGCCGCCCACCTGTGGCCCGGCGAACCGGCGGTCGGCCGCGAGTTCTGGATGGGCGACTACCACTTCCGCGTCGCCGGTCTGCTGCCGCACTTCGCCCGCCCCAATCCGGGACGCAGCGAGAACGGCGTCGCCGGCGCGCAATGGTCGGTGATCGTGCCGGTGCGCGACGAGGCCCAGTCGGGCGTCTACGCGCTGCGCGCCGATCCGCTCGACCTGCCGCGCCTGGCGATCGCCGCGCGCGACGCGGTGGCCGCAGCCGTGCCCGAGGCGGTGATCGACCTGGACCAGAGCCGCCCGCTGTCGGACCTGCGCGCGCGCTACTTCGAACGCGACCGTGCGATGGCCTGGCTGCTGCTTGGCGTGATCGCCGCGATGCTGCTGGTGACGGCCTTGGGGATCGTCGGACTCGCCAGCTTCTGGGTCCAGCAACGCACCCGGCAGATCGGCATTCGCCGCGCGCTCGGGGCGACCCGCGGCGACATCCTGCGCTACTTCCAACTCGAGAACTTCCTGCTCGCCGGCCTGGGCATCGCATTGGGCATGGCCCTGGCTTACGGCGGCAACCTGCTGCTGATGCGCCATTTCGAACTTGCGCGCCTGCCGCTGTCGTACCTGCCGCTGGGCGCGGCGCTGCTGTGGCTGCTCGGTCAGCTGGCCGTGCTCGGCCCGGCCCTGCGCGCCGCCGCCATTTCCCCCGCCATCGCCACCCGCAGCGCCTGATCCATTACCGGAACCCCTCATGCTCGGCTACTACCTCAACCTCGCTCTGCGCAGCTTCCGCCGCAACCGCGTGCTGACCGCGCTGATGGTGATCACGCTCGCACTGGGCATCGGTGCCTGCATGACCACGTTGACGGTGTTCCACGTGCTGTCGGGCGACCCGATCCCAGGCAAGAGCGCGCGGCTGTTCCACGTCCAGCTCGATCCCGAGCCGCTGGCGACCTACGTGCCGGGCGCCGAACCCGATCGCCAGTTGACCCGCTTCGATGCCGAGGCCTTGCTGGCCGACAAGCACGCCACGCGGCAGGCGATGATGACCGGGGGTGGCGGCATCATCGAGGCCGAAGAAAGCGCGGTACGTCCGTTTCTCGCGTCCATGCGCTACACCTCGGCCGACTTCTTCGCGATGTTCGATGTGCCCTTCCTCTACGGCCAGGGCTGGAGCGCGCAGGACGACGCCGGACGCGGCCGCGTCGCGGTGATCGGCCGCGCGCTCAACGACAAGCTGTTCGGCGGCGCCGACAGCGTCGGTCGGCAGATCCGCGTCGACGGCAATGCGCTGCGGATCGTCGGCGTGATCGACGACTGGTTGCCGCGGCCCAAGTTCTACGACCTCAACACCGGCCGCTTCGATGGCCAGGAGCATCTGTTCCTGCCGTTCTCGACGGCGGTCGAACTCGGGATGGGCACCTCGGGCAGCAGCAACTGTTTCGGTAACGCACCGACCAACGACAGCCGGGCGATCAACGCGCCCTGCACGTGGATCCAATACTGGGTGGAACTCGAGGACCCGGCGCAGGCCGATGGCTTCCGGGCGTACCTGGCCAACTATTCCGCGCAGCAGAAGGCGGCGGGGCGGTTCGAGCGGCCGGCCAACGTGCGGCTGCGCAGCGTGATGGACTGGCTCGACCACCGCAAGGTCGTGCCAGGCGACGTGCGCCTGCAGTTGTGGCTGGCGCTGGGCTTTCTGCTGGTCTGTCTGGTCAACACCGTGGGCCTGCTGCTGGCCAAGTTCCTGCGTCGCGGCGGCGAGATCGGCGTGCGTCGCGCGCTCGGCGCCTCGCGCCGCGACGTGTTCGTACAGGCCCTCGTCGAAAGTGGCACGGTCGGGGTCGCCGGCGGCGTGCTCGGGCTGGGGCTCGCGCAGGCCGGCCTGTGGGCGGTGCGCCAGCGCCCGACCGACTACGCCGCGCTCGCCCATCTCGACGGCGCGATGCTGCTGCTCACCTTCGTGCTCGCACTCGGCGCCAGCATCGCCGCCGGCCTGCTGCCGGCCTGGCGCTCGATGCAGATCGCACCGGCCCTCCAGCTCAAGTCCCAATGACACGCGCTCGCCCTGCTCCCTTATCGCGCTTTCCACAGGCCCCCACCATGCACGTCCACCCCATCGTCTCGTCCATGCGCCGCCACCGGACCGCCGCGTTGCTGATCGTGCTGGAGATCGCGCTCACCTGCGCGATCGTCTGCAACGCCTTGTTCCTGATCGGCGAACGCATCGACGCGGTGCGGCGGCCCAGCGGCATCGCAGAACGCGAACTGCTGCAGATCCGACTCAGCGGCATCGGGCCGCAGACCGATGCCGGCGCCAGGACGCGCGAAGACCTGGCGGCGCTGCGCGCAGTCCCCGGCGTCGCCGGCGTCACAGTCACCAACCAGTTGCCGTTCTACCGGTTCTCGTCCAGCAACTCCGGGGTATCGCTGAGCGCCGACCAGGCGCAGCCCACGTTGCACGCGGCGCGCTACTCCGCCGACGAGACCACTGTCGCGACGCTGGGCATCCGCCTGGTCGCGGGTCGCGACTTCCTGCCCGACGAGTACATGGACGTCGCCGAGGTGGAAGCGCTCGACGGCAGCGAAGGCCTGCGCGGTGCGACCATCGTCACCGCCTCGATGGCCGAGCGGATGTTTCCTGGCGCGCAGGCGGTCGGACGCACGATCTACCTCGGGCCGATGCCCCTGCGCATCGTCGGCGTCGCCGAATCCCTGGCCCGGCCTTCGCCGAGCGACGGTGAGGGTACCTTCTCTTTCCTCGTGCCGATCCGCATGCACTACAACAACGGCGGCTCGTATCTCGTCCGCGTGACCGATCCGGCGCGCCGCGACGCGGTGCTCGCGGCCGCGACCGATGCGCTCGAAGCGGTCGATCCCAATCGGCTGATCCTCACCCACCGCACCTACGAAGCCATCCGCGCAGACTACTTCCGCAACGACCGCGAGATG
Organism: Luteimonas sp. TWI382; assembly: GCF_039674545.1. Classification (NCBI taxonomy): domain Bacteria; kingdom Pseudomonadati; phylum Pseudomonadota; class Gammaproteobacteria; order Lysobacterales; family Lysobacteraceae; genus Luteimonas; species Luteimonas sp. TWI382. The sequence goes on along the minus strand of NZ_JBDJNS010000031.1, from coordinate 35,270 downwards.
ATCGGCCTGCTGTCGACCGTCTTGATCGCGCTGCTGGTGGTCACCGCCTTCGGCATCGTCGGTCTGGCGAGCTTCTGGGTGCAGCAGCGCACGCGCCAGATCGGCGTGCGCCGCGCATTGGGGGCGACGCGTGCGCAGATCCTGCGCCATTTCCAGACCGAGAACTTCCTGCTCACCAGCGCCGGCATTGTCCTGGGCATGGCCCTGGCCTATGCGCTCAACCAGCTGATGATGGGGCGCTACGAACTGCCGCGGCTGCCGCTGACCTATCTGCCGATCAGCGCGCTGCTGCTGTGGGCGCTCGGACAGGCCGCCGTGCTGTGGCCAGCGCTGCGTGCCGCCGCCATCTCTCCCGCCATCGCCACCCGCGCCGCCTGAGGACTTCCGCCATGTTGGGTTACTACTGCAATCTCGCGGTGCGCAGCTTCCGGCGCAATCGCATGCTGACCGCGCTGATGGTGCTGGCGATCGCGCTGGGCATCGGCGCCAGCATGACCACGCTGACCGTGTTCCACGTGCTGTCGGGCGACCCGATCCCGGACAAGAGCGACCGGCTGTTCCATGTCCAGCTCGATCCCGAACCGATGACCGGCTACATGGCCGGCGGCGAACCGGCGCGGAATATGACCCGTTTCGACTCCGAGACGCTGCTGCACGAAGCCCGGGGCAAGCGCCAGGCCTTCATGACCGGCGGATTCGTGGCGCTGGAGCCCGAAGGCGCGTCGCCCTACTTCACCGACGCGCGCTACACCACCGGCGAGTTCTTCCCGATGTTCGATGCGCCGATGGCGTTCGGGCGTGGCTGGAGCGCACAGGACGATGCGGACGCTGCGCGCGTGGCGGTGATCTCGGCCGAGACCAACCAGAAGGTGTTCGGCGGCGGCGACAGCACCGGCAAGACGCTGCGCATCGACGGCAACGCGTTCCAGGTCATCGGCGTGCTGGCACCCTGGCGGCCGACGCCGCGGTTCTGGGACCTCAATCTCGACGGGTTCGAGCCCTTGGAATCGGTGTTCGTACCGTTCTCGGCCGCGATGGACGCCAAGCTCTCGCGTATGGGCAGCATGAGCTGCTGGGGCGATTCGAGCGGCATCGATTCCAATGCCCGCAACGCGCCGTGCGCCTGGCTGCAGTACTGGGTGGAGCTCGATACGCCCGGCGATGCCGCGGCGTATCGCGACTACCTGCTCGCGTACTCCGAACAGCAACGCCAGGCCGGGCGCTTCGTGCGGCCTGCGAACGTACGCCTGCGCGATGTGCGCGCGCATCTCGACTACGCCCAGATCGTGCCCGGCGACGTGCGCCTGCAGGTCTGGCTGGCGTTCGGCTTCCTGCTGGTGTGCCTGGTCAACACGGTGGGCCTGCTGCTGGCCAAGAGCCTGCGCCGCGCGTCGGAGATCGGGGTGCGACGCTCGCTGGGCGCCTCGCGCAAGGCGATCTTCGCGCAGTTCCTGGTCGAGGCCGGCACGATCGGGGTGGCCGGCGGCATCGCCGGGCTCGCGGTCGCGCTCTGCGGCCTGTGGGCCGTGCGTCAGGCGCCAAGCACCTACGCCGAGCTCGCCCGGCTCGACCCGACCATGCTGCTGACCACGTTCGTGCTGTCGATCGTCGCGACCCTGCTGGCCGGCCTGCTGCCCGCGTGGCGGGCGACCCAGGTCACGCCCGCGATCCAGCTCAAATCCAACTGACCCCGGCCACCCGACGGACACCCCGCATGGACATCCGCCCCATTTTCTCCACCCTGCGCCGCCACAAGACCGCGGCCGCCCTGATCGTGATGGAGATCGCGCTCGCCTGCGCGATCATCTGTAACGCCATCTACCTGATCGACCGTCGCATCGACCGCATGGCGCGCCCCAGCGGGGCGGTGGAGAACGAGCTGGTCCAATTGCAGATGCCGCGCGTGAGTCGCGACGACACACTCGATCTCAATGCCTACGTCGCGCGCGACCTCGCTGCGCTGCGCGCAGTGCCGGGGGTCCGGCACGTGGCGGCCGCCACCCAGATCCCGTACGGCAACAGCAGCTCGAGCAGCGGCGTGCGGCTCAGCGACGACCAGGTGAACAACACGCTGATCGCCTCGCCGTACCTGGGCAGCGAGGACCTGCTCGATACGCTCGGGCTGCGCCTGATCGCCGGCCGCGGCTTCAATGCCGAGGACTACGTGGACATGGCGCGCATCGATGCCGGCGGCGAGGACGCGAAGGTGCCCGCGGTCATCGTCAACCGTGCGATGGCGCAGGCGCTGTTTCCGGGCGAAGACGCGGTCGGCAAGCACATCTACAGCTGGGGCAGCGCGCCGATGCCGATCGTAGGGGTGGTCGAGACGCTGGCGCGTCCGAACGACAACAGCGGTCCCGGCGATGCGACGATGCTGCTGCCAGTCCGCGTGGCCTCGCCCAATCTCAACTACCTGATCCGGACCGATCCCGCGCAGCGCCGCGAGGTACTGGAGGCGGCCGAGGCCGCGCTCAAGCGGATCGATCCCAACCGGGTGACGGTCAACAAGCACCTCATCAGCGAACTGCGAGACAAGTACTACCGGCAGGACCGGGCGATGGCGGCGCTGCTGGTCGTGGTGTGCATCGCCCTGCTGGTGGTCACCGCGCTGGGCATCATCGGCCTGGCCAGCTTCTGGGTGCAGCAGCGCGCCAAGCAGATCGGTATCCGTCGCGCGCTCGGTGCGACCCGCGGCCAGATCCTGCGCTACTTCCAGGTAGAGAACTTCCTGCTGGCAACGATGGGCATCGCGCTGGGGATGCTGCTGGCCTACGGCCTGAACCAGTTGCTGATGGCGCGCTACGAGCTGGGCCGGCTGCCGCTGATGTATCTACCGGTCGGCGCCCTGGTGTTGTGGGCACTCGGGCAGATCGCCGTGTACTGGCCGGCACGGCGCGCCGCTTCGGTGCCGCCGGCGGTCGCCACGCGCAGCACCTGACGCGCTCGAGGAGGATGGGAATGCGGTATGCGTTCGAGCTGGGACTGCGTGGCCTGCTGCGGCATCCGCGCACGATGGGATTGGCCATCGCGACGCTGGCGATGGGGCTGGCGGCGACGATGACGATGCTGACCTTGCTGTCGATGCTGTCGGCCGATCCCTTGCCCGGCCTGAGTCAGCACCTCTACCTGGGTTGGGTCGATTCGCGCCAGGCTCCGGCCGCGGGGGCACGTGCGACCGACGACGTCGGCGCCCCGCCCCGGCTGTTGAAGCTGGCCGACGTCCAGGCCATCGCCGATGCCCAGCCCGGCGTCCGGCAGACCGCGCTGGTGCCGACCTCGCTGACCCTGGAAGGCGAGGACGCGCGACGCGAATCGGTGCGTGCGTTGCTCGCGACCGGCCCTCTGCCCTCGATGTTCGGCGTGCCGCTGCTGCACGGGCGCAGTTGGACCGAGCAGGAAGCGCGCGATCGCGCGCCGGTCGCGATCATCGACGCACGCACCAGCCTGCGGCTGTTCGGCCGCGCCGATGGCACCGGCCAACTGTTCCGCGTTGGCCAGGGGCAGGTACGGGTCGTGGGCGTCAGCGCCGAATGGAACCCGCAGCCGGGCTTCTACGCGTTGCAGGAGTCGGATTCGGGTTGGGGCGAGGCGCTGACGGTCCGCGCGTTCCTGCCGCTGGACAGCGCGCTCGCGCTCGGCGTGACCCCGATCAGCGCGCAGGACTGCGATCGCGGCGGCACCGGGGGCTTCCGCTTCAACGAGCTCGACCTCGGCGCCTGCCGCTTCCTGCAGCTCTGGGCCGAGTTGCCGACATCGCAGGCGGTCGATGGATTCCGCGCCGCGCTCGATCGGTATGCCCGGCAGCGCCACGACACCGGCGCGTTCGAGCGCCCACCGCAGGCGCAGGTGTACAGCGTGCGGGCGTGGTTGACGGCCAACCGCGTGGTGCCCGACAGCGTGCGCCTGAACCTCTGGCTGTCGCTGGGGCTGCTCAGCCTGTGCATGGTCAACGTCGCCGGGCTGCTGGCCGCACGCTTCCTGCGTCGCGGCGGCGAACTGGGCGTGCGCCGGGTGCTGGGGGCAAGCCGCCGGACGGTCGTCGTCCAGTGTCTGGTCGAGGCCGGTGCGGCGGGCCTGGCCGGTGGCCTGCTGGCGCTGCCGCTGACGCTGTTCGGGCTATGGGTGGTGCGGCTGCAGGACCGTGGCTACACCGAACAGGCCGTGCTGCACCCGGGGCTGTTCGTCGTGCTGCTCAGCCTCGCCGTTGCGGTCGGCCTGCTGGTCGGGCTGCTGCCCGCCTGGCGCGCGGCGCGGATCGAACCCGCACTGCAGGTCAAGAGCCTTTGATGGAGCCTTCGATGATCCGATCGGCACCCCTGCCGCCGCTGCGGCCGATTCTCTCCGTGTTGCACCGGCAGCGGCTGATGCCGGTGCTGGTCATCGCGCAGATCGCCCTGGCCTGCGCGATCCTGACCAATGCGCTGTTTCTGCTGCAGCGCCAGCTGGCCCCGATGCTGATTCCCGACGGCATCGCGCGTGGACAGCTGCTGCTGGTCGATCAGTTGATCCAGGCGCAGGGGCGCTGGAGCACCGCGGAGGTCCAGTCGCTGCAACGGGCGCTGCAGGCGATTCCGGGCGTGCGTGCGGTGGCACCGACCCTGGGCATCCCGATGCGCCAGACAATGACCTTCACCATCACCCTCGACAGCCCGTCGGGTGTCAGCGTCACCGCGACCGGCTTCGCCGGCGAAGGTCTGGTACCGGCGCTCGGGCTGGACGTGGTGCGCGGCCGCGACTTCGAGGACGGCGACTACGCCAGCAACGGCCCCCTGTTCGGTGACGACGCGCACCGTGGCATCGTGCCGGTGATCCTGACCGAGGCGCTGGCACGCACGTTGTTCCCGGACGGCGAGGTGATCGGCAGCGTGCTCAGCGATGCCGGCAGCCCGCGCTATGTCGTGGTCGGCACCGTGCGCCGCCTGCTGCGCTATCAACTCTCCGAGCTCGACGATGGCCGGGCCGAATACTCGATGCTGATCCCCAACCGGGTGTTCGAGGACCTGCCGATCCTGGCATTCGCGGTCCGCACCGAGCCGGACGCGCGCGAGGCGGTACGCGCTGAGATCCAGGCAGTGCTCGCACGCAAGGATGGCCCGCAGCTGATGGCCGGCATCGCGCCGATCGTCGTCGACTACGAGTCCCAGCGCCTGGATGCGTTCAAGACCCGGCGCGCGGCAGTGTGGCTGCTGGGCACCGTCTGCCTGGTCGTCACGCTGATCACGTTGATCGGCATCGCCAGCCTGACCGGCTACTGGATCGAGCAGCGGATCCGCCAGATCGGCATTCGCCGCGCACTTGGCGCGACCCGCGGCGATGTGCTGCGGCACTTCCTGGCCGAGAACGCACTCATCGTCGCGGCGGGCCTGGTCCCGGGCATGCTCGCCGCATACGCGATCAATCAGTGGCTGATGCAGCATTACGCGATGGCACGTCTGCCGCTGGCCTACCTGCCGATCGGCGCGGCGCTGCTGTGGCTGCTGGGCCAGCTCGCCGTGCTCGGTCCGGCGCGACGCGCAGCGGCGGTGCCGCCGGCAGTCGCCACCCGCAGTGCCTGAGGCGGACGCACCCGAACCGACCTACACCGCGCCGGGCGGTGCCAGAATGGCCCCCCGGACGCGTCCCTTGCGAACAGGCCCCAACGCTCCTCCATGCCCACCGTCCTGATCATCGACGACAATCCCGCGGTCGCCACCGCGCTCGACGTGCTGTTCTCGCTGCACGACATCGACACGGTGTACGCCGAGTCGCCCGAGGCGGGCCTGGACGCGCTCGCGCGCGAACCGGTGGACCTGGTGATCCAGGACATGAACTTCCGCGCCGACACCACGTCCGGCGATGAGGGCGCGGCGTTGTTCGAGGCGATCCACGCGCGCTACCCCGACCTGCCGGTGGTGCTGCTGACCGCGTGGACGCATCTCGAGTCGGCGGTCGGGCTGGTGAAGGCCGGCGCGGCCGACTATCTGGCCAAGCCCTGGGACGATCACAAACTGATGGCGACGGTCGCCAACCTGCTGGAGCTCTCGGCCAGCCGACGCGAACTCGAGCGCCGGCGCAGCCGCGAGCAGCGTGACCGGCACGCGCTCGAAGACGCCTACGATCTGCGCGGTACGGTTTTCGACGACGCCGCGAGCGAGCGCGTGCTCAACCTGGCGGTCCAGGTCGCGCGCTCCGAGCTGCCGGTGCTGGTCACCGGGCCCAACGGCGCAGGCAAAGAGAAGATCGCCGAGATCATCCACGCCAACTCCGCGGTCCGCGACGGTCCGTTCGTCGCGCTCAACTGCGGTGCGCTGCCGGCCGACCTGATCGAGGCCGAGCTGTTCGGCGCCGATGCCGGCGCCTACACCGGCGCCAACCGGGCGCGCGAGGGCAAGTTCGAGGCCGCCGATGGCGGCACGCTGTTCCTCGACGAAATCGGCAACCTGCCGTTGGCCGGGCAGATGAAGCTGCTGCGCGTGCTCGAGACCGGACGCTTCGAGCGGCTGGGTTCCAATCGCGAGCGTCAGGTGCGCGTGCGCGTGGTCAGCGCGACCAACGCCGATCTGCCTGCCGCGATCGCCGACGGCCGCTTCCGCGAGGATCTCTACTACCGGCTCAACGCGATCGAACTCAAAGTGCCGGCGCTGACCGATCGCCCGGACGACATCCTGCCGCTGGCACGGCACTTCCTGCCTGCCGGCCGATCGCTGTCGCGCACCGCCGAGCGCGCCCTGCTGGCGCACCGCTGGCCGGGCAACGTGCGCGAGCTGCGCAATGCAGTCCAGCGCGCCGCCCTGTTGTCGCCGGAGGCGGCGATCGGCGCCGACGCGCTCGGCCTGCCGCAAGCCCCCATGCCGGCATCCGGTGCGTCCGAGCCGGACCGCGCGGCGATCGAGGCCGCGTTGGCGCGGGCCGGCGGCGTGCTGGCCCAGGCGGCCACCGAGCTCGGCCTCTCGCGCCAAGCGCTGTATCGGCGCATGGACCGCCTGGGTCTGCGGCGCGACTGATGCCTGCGCGCCAGCTGCCGCTCACGCTCCGTCTGGGCGCCCTGGCCTCGCTGTTCGCGATCGCCGTCGCGCTGCTGGCCGCCTGGCTCACACGCTGGCTGCCGGCCTGGTCGGCGGTGCTGACTGCGGCCGCGCTGTGCCTGCCGGGTCTGCTGTGGGCGGCGCAACGCACCCTCGGCCCGGTCCGCGCGCTGTTTCGTGCGCTGGCCGGGGCGGTGACGTCCTACCGGGACGGCGACTATGGCTTCGGCATCCGCTGGGACGGCGGCGGCGAACTTGGCGAACTGGTGGACGCACACAACCGGCTGGGCGACGTGCTGCGCGAGCAGCGCCATGCGCTGGTCCAGCGCGAACTGCTGCTCGACACGATGGTGCAGAACACGCCGGTGGCGATGGTGCTGTTCGATCCGCAGCAGCGGGTGGTGCTCGGCAACGTCGCCGCGCGCCAGTTGCTCGGCGAGGGACGACGCCTGGAGGGCCAGGGCTTCGACGCGCTGGCGGCGCAGGCGCCTGCGGCGCTGCGCGAGGCATTGCTGCGCGGCGGCGACGGTCTGTTGAGCGTCGGCGAGGAAGACCAGGAGGACATCTACCACCTGTCGCGGCGTTCATTCCGGCTCAACGGCCGGCGCCACGAACTGGTGCTGTTGCGCCGGCTGACGACCGAACTGCGCCGACAGGAAGTGCAGACGTGGAAGAAGGTGATCCGCGTCATCAGCCACGAGCTCAACAATTCGCTGGCGCCGATCGCCTCGCTCGCGCATTCGGGCGCCGAGTTGCTGCGGCGCGGCCAGCTTGCGCGTTTGCCCGACGCCTTGGCGACCATCGAGGAGCGCGCGCGCCATCTCGAGGGGTTCATCCGCGACTACGCGCGCTTCGCGAAGTTGCCTGCGCCGCGGACCGAGTCGGTGCCCTGGCACACATTCCTCGCGCGTCTGCGCGAGCAGGTGCCGTTCACGTTCGAAGGCGACGACGGCGGCCAGGTGCGGATCGACGCCGCGCAGATGGCGCAATGCCTGATCAACCTGCTGCGCAACGCGCACGAATCCGGATCTCCTGCCGACCAGGTGCGGCTGCGGCTGCGCCGGCTGCCCGATGGCTGGCGCATCGACGTCCTCGATCGCGGCGACGGCATGAACGAGGCCGTGCTCGCCAACGCGCTGCTGCCGTTCTACTCGACCAAGCGCAACGGCACCGGCCTTGGGCTGGCGCTGGCACGCGAGATCGCCGAAGCCCACGGCGGGCGGATCGCCCTGCAGAACCGCGACGGGGGCGGGCTGCGGGTGAGCTTGCAATTGCCGGCCTGACGCGCGGCGGCCGTGCCGACGTCACGACTCGCCGGGCCGGAAGCGGCAGGTGCGGACGCGCCCGGCAACCGTCAGCTTAGCGTGGGCGCTTGACCGGCCGCGTCCAGCCTTCGACCAGAGTCTGCCGCGCCCGCGCAACGGCGAGTTTGCCGTCGGGCACGTCGGCGGTGATCACCGAGCCGGCGGCCGTCGTGGCGTCGTGGCCGATGCGCACCGGCGCGACCAGCGCGGCGTTGGAGCCGATGAAGGCCCGGTCGCCGATGACGGTCCTGGACTTGTTCACGCCGTCGTAATTGCAGGTGATCGTGCCGGCGCCGATGTTGCTGCCGGCGCCGACCTCGGCATCGCCCAGATAGGTCAGATGGTTGGCCTTACTGCCGACGCCGAGGGTCGTGTTCTTGGTCTCCACGAAGTTGCCCACATGCACGCCGTCGGCCAGCACCGTGCCCGGACGAAGCCTTGCGAACGGGCCGATCGTCACCGCGCCCTCGGCGCGCACGCCGTCCAGGTCGCAATGTGCGCGGACCTCGGTGCCTTCGCCCAGGTCCACATCGCGCAGCCGGCAGAACGGGCCGATGTGCACGCCTTCGCCCAGCTCGACGCGGCCCTCGAACACCACATCGACATCGATCTCGACGTCGGGCGCGACGATCACCTCACCGCGGATATCCACGCGCGCAGGGTCGGCGAACCGCGCGCCCTGCAGGCACAACGCCCGCACCGCGCGCAGCTGCCAGGCGCGCTCGAGCTGGGCCAGCTGCCACGGGTCGTTGGCGCCCTCGGCTTCGAGCGGATCGTCGACCATGACGATCTGCGCGGCGCTGTACTCGTCGGCGGCCATCGCGAACACATCGGTGAGGTAGTACTCGCCCTGCGCGTTGTCCGACGACAGGCGCGCCAGCCAGGACTTGAGTGCGGTCGCCTCGGCGGCGAGGATGCCGGTGTTGACCAGGCCAATCCGGCGCTGCGCCTCATCGGCGTCCTTGTGCTCGACGATCGCACCGACATGGCCTTCGGGATCGCGCACGATGCGGCCGTAGCCGGTCGGATCCTCCAGTTCGGCGGCCAGCACCGCCAGCCGGCCGTCGACCTCCACCAGCCGGCGCAGGGTCTGCGCGCGCAGCAGCGGCACGTCGCCATAGAGCACGAGAACCTGGGCGCCGTCGGGCACGGCATCCATCGCCTGGCCGACCGCATGCCCGGTCCCCAGTTGCTCGCGCTGCTCGGCCCACTGCAGGTCGGTCTGGTCGGCGAATGCCGCCCGCACCTGCTCGCCGCGATGGCCGTACACGACGTGGATGCCCGCCGGCGCAAGCTCGCGCGCCGCCGCGACCACGTGCCAGAGCATCGGCCGGCCCGCGATCTTCTGCAGCACCTTGGGCAGCGAGGACTTCATGCGCTTGCCCTCGCCAGCGGCGAGGATGACGACGTGCAACGGAGGGCTCATGGCGTTCGAAACTTGGCGGAGGTTCGATGATAATCGACGCCCGTGCTCTCAGGACCTGCGATGTTCCGTTCACGAGCGCTCGCGATTGCCGAAGCGCCGCAACGTTGGCCGGCACTGATCTGGGCGGCCGGCCCTGCCCTCGTCGTGATCGGCATCACGACCCACGGGCTGTGGGCGCAGGCGCCCTGGGAACGCGTCGCACTCGCGCTGGGACTGGCGCTCACATCCGCCGCCCTGGCCTGGCCGGCCGTGCGCTGGCTTCACTGGCGCTGGGCATCGGCACTGGTCGCGGTCTGGAGCGGTGCGTTGCTGCTGTTCGCCGGACCGCGGCCGGTGTTGGCAGTGGCGCTGCTGGCGATCGCGGCGATGGCGACCGGGCTGCGCTGGGTGCCAGCGGGGCTTCCGGGACGTGCGGCGATCGCGGCCATTGTCGGCTATGCAGCGATCGCCGGCGTCACCGGCTGGCTGCTCCGGCTGCCGATCCACCACGCGCCGATGTGGCTGATTGCGCTGGCCGCGCTTGTCGCGATCGGCCGCAAGGCGCTCGTCGCCGAACTGCGCGCATCCGCAGGCGCGTGGCGCGTGGCCGCCGCCGAGCACCCACGCGCCCTGGCGTGGGGCGTGATGCTGCTGGGCCTGGCATCGACCGGGGCGTGGTTACCGACGATGCAGATGGACGACCTCACCTACCATCTCAACCTGCCCGCACAGCTGGCGCTGCACGCGCACTACGAGGCCGCCCCCCAACATGGCATCTGGGCGTTCGCACCGTGGTTGGGCGATATCGGCCAGGGAATCGCATGGCTGATCGCCGGCCAGGAAGCGCGCGGCGCGCTCAACGCGTTTTGGCTCATCGGCGCGGCCTGCGCCCTGGGCAGTTGCGCGCGGGCACTGGGGGCGACGCCATTGGAGCGCAACGCGGCGATCGCGCTGTTCGCGAGCTTCCCGCCCTTGGTCTGGCTGACCGCCGGCATGCAGACCGAGCTGCCGGCCATGGCGGTGCTGTTCGCGTTGTGCGCGGTACTGGCCTATCGCGACGGCGATGGCCCGCGGCTGATGGCCGCCACGCTGCTGCTGGCGGCCCTCGCCGCGCTCAAGCCGGTCCATGCACTCTCGGCACTGCCGTTGCTGGCGTGGGCCGGCGCACGCGGCCTGCAGTGGCCAGGCACGCGCCACGGACTGGCGGCGCTCGCGGCCGGCCTGCTGATCGCCGGCTCGAGTTACGCCAATGCCTGGTGGTACACCGGCAATCCAGTCCTGCCGCTGTTCAATGCGGTGTTTCAATCCCCGTTCCATCCGCCGGAGAACATGAGCGACGGACGCTGGCACGCGGGACTGGGGCTCGACCTGCCCTGGCAACTCACCTTCGCAAGCAGTCGCTATGTCGAGGCCTGGGACGGTGGCACCGGCTTTGTGCTGATCGGATTGGCCGGTGCCTGGCTGCTCGCGCTTGGACGGGGTGCCACACGCGGGTTCGCGCTCGCGGCCACCGGCGTCGCCCTGCTGCCATTGCTGCCGATGCAGTATGCGCGCTATGCCTATCCGGGGATTGCGCTGCTGATCGTCGCCTGCCTGCCCGGCAGTCGTGCACAGGTCGGCGATCGGGCCTGGCGCTGGGGCATCGTGGCGTTGTGTGCGCTGAACCTTGCGTTTCAGGCGAACGCGGGCTGGACCCATCACAGCGCCGCGCTCAAGCGCACGCTGCGCGCAACGGGCGACGCCTCGGTAGTGCTGCCCCATTACGTCGCCGAGCGGACACTGATCGCCGGGCTTCCGGACGATGGCGGCATCGTGCTGGCCACCGATCCCAAGCGCGGACACATCGCCGAACTCGGCGGTCGCGGACGACTGATGTCGCTCCACGCACCGGCACTCTCTGCCGCGCGGCTGGCTGCCGACGCCGATCCGTCCGGCGACGCGTGGCGCCGGGTGCTCGCCGACACCGATGCGCGCTGGATTCTGATCACCGAGGCCGAGGCATCCCCGGCATTGCGCGCCGGCTTGGACGCGAGCAACGCGGTCCATGTCCGCAGCCTCAACGGCATCGCGCTGTGGCGGCGCGGGCAGGAGTGAGCGCGCGATGGGATTGAAGCGACAAGGCGGCAGCTACCTGCTGATCGGTGGCTTGCAGTGGCTGCTCGACTGGGCGGTGATGGTCGCCCTCAGCCACGCCGGCCTGCCGGTCCGCCAGGCCAACGTGGTCGGCCGGGTCTGCGGCGCCTTGATGGGCTTCTGGTTGAACGGGCGTTTCACCTTCGGTGCCGATGGCCAAGGGCCGAATCGGAGCCAGCTGCTGCGCTTCGTGGTGATGTGGGGAATGATGACGGTGCTCAGCACCTGGGCGATCGGCCACATCGACGACTACCTCGGCCGGCACTGGGCATGGCTGGCCAAGCCACTGGTCGAGGTCGCGCTGGGCGCGCTCGGCTTCGTGATCTCGCGGCAGTGGGTGTACAGGCGCTAGCCGCGTGCTGCCGCGCCAATGCCCCCCAACAAGAACGCCGGCACGAGGCCGGCGTCTTCGAACGAACGAACTGCGAAGCGGCTCAGTGCTTGAGCGTCTTGCGCAGGCGCTCGAGCGCCTGCAACTGGACGACCGCTTCGGCGAGCTTCTGCTGCGCCTCGGCCACGTCCATCGCCTCACCGCGGCCGGCGAGCACCCGCTCGGCCTCGTCCTTGGCCGCCTTGACCGCAGCCTCGTCGATGTCGTCGGCGCGGATCGCCGTATCGGCCAGGATCGTCACGACCTGGGGCTGCACCTCGAGGATGCCGCCGCCGATCGCGAAGTCGAGCACCTCGCCGTTGGGCTGGGTGACCACGACCTTGCCGGGCTTGAGGCGGGTGATCAGCGGCGCGTGGCGCGGCGCGATGCCGAGCTCGCCCAGTTCGCCGGTCGCGACGACCAGGGTCGCCTCGCCGTGGAAGATCTCAGCCTCTGCACTGACGATGTCGCAACGGATGGTGCTCATGGACTTGGCTCGCTTTGCTCGCTCAACTTACATTCGTGGTGCGTGATCGATGAAGACGGACGTCGCTCGCCTAGCACGCACCACGATTCACCGAGGATCGCCGCTTAGGCGGCGATCTTCTTCGCCTTCTCGACCGCCTCGTCGATGCTGCCGACCATATAGAACGCCTGCTCGGGCAGGTGGTCGTACTCGCCGTCGACGATGCCCTTGAAGCCGCGGATCGTCTCCTTGAGCGGCACGTACTTGCCCGGCGAACCGGTGAACACTTCGGCCACGTGGAACGGCTGCGAGAAGAAGCGCTCGATCTTGCGCGCGCGCGACACGGCCTGCTTGTCTTCTTCCGACAGCTCGTCCATGCCCAGGATCGCGATGATGTCCTTGAGCTCCTTGTACTTCTGCAGCGTGGACTGCACGCGCTGCGCAGTCTCGTAGTGCTCGTTGCCGATGACGTTGGGGTCCATCTGGCGGCTGGTCGAGTCCAGCGGATCGACCGCCGGGTAGATGCCCAGCGATGCGATGTTGCGGCTCAGCGTCACCGTCGAATCGAGGTGGGCGAACGTCGTCGCCGGCGACGGGTCGGTCAGGTCGTCCGCAGGCACGTAGACGGCCTGGATCGAGGTGATCGAACCGGACTTGGTCGAGGTGATGCGCTCCTGCAGCACGCCCATTTCCTCGGCGAGCGTGGGCTGGTAGCCCACGGCCGACGGCATGCGGCCCAGCAGCGCCGACACTTCGGTACCGGCCAGCGTGTAGCGGTAGATGTTGTCGACGAACAGCAGCACGTCCTTGCCCTTGCCGCTCTCGTCCTTTTCGTCGCGGAAGTACTCGGCCATCGTCAGGCCGGTCAGTGCGACGCGCAGGCGGTTGCCCGGCGGCTCGTTCATCTGGCCGTAGACCATCGCCACCTTGTCGAGGACGTTGGAGTCCTTCATCTCGTGGTAGAAGTCGTTGCCCTCACGAGTCCGCTCGCCGACGCCGGCGAACACCGACAGGCCTTCGTGCGCCTTGGCGATGTTGTTGATCAGCTCCATCATGTTGACGGTCTTGCCCACGCCGGCGCCGCCGAACAGGCCGACCTTGCCGCCCTTGGCGAACGGGCACATCAGGTCGATGACCTTGATGCCGGTCTCGAGCAGCTCGGTGGTCGAGGCCTGGTCCTCGTACGACGGCGCCGCACGGTGGATTTCCCAATGGTCGGACGCCTGCACGTCGCCGGCTTCGTCGATCGGGCGACCCAGCACGTCCATGATCCGGCCCAGCGTGCCGGTGCCGACCGGCACCGAAATGCCGCGCCCGGTGTTGACGGCGACCAGGTTGCGCTTCAAGCCGTCGGTGGAGCCGAGCGCGATCGCGCGCACGATGCCGTCGCCGAGCTGCTGCTGCACTTCCAGCGTGATCTGCGTCCCGTCGACCTTCAGTGCGTCGTAGACCTTCGGTACCTCGTTGCGCGCGAACTCGACGTCGACAACGGCGCCGATGATCTGAACGATCTTGCCCTGACTCATGGTGAGAACCTCTAGCTCTGAAATTTTCTGAGCGAACGCGTCGCTGCTTGTTTGGAAAGTCCGCACAACGATGTGCGGGCTGTTGCGAAGGGACTCGCGTTACACCGCCGCCGCACCGCCGACGATCTCGGAGATTTCCTGCGTGATCGCCGCCTGCCGGGCCTTGTTGTAGACCAGGTTCAGCGTATCGATCAGTTTGGTCGCGTTGTCGCTGGCGGCCTTCATCGCCACCATGCGCGCCGCGTGCTCGGAGGCCACGTTCTCCATCACCGCCTGGTAGACCAGCGATTCGATGTAACGGGTGAGCACGTGACCGAGCACCGACTCGGCGTCCGGCTCGTAGATGTAGTCCCAGTCGTGCTTGACGACCTTCGTTTCCGAGGCCGGCAGCGGCAGCAGCTGATCGAAGCTGGCCTTCTGGGTCATCGTGTTGACGAAGTGGTTGTAGGCCAGGAACACCCGATCCAGGCGGCCGTCGGTGTAGCCGTCCAGCATGACCTTGATGATGCCGACCAGCTGTTCGACTTCCGGGGTATCGCCGATGTGGGTCACGCTGGCGAGCATGTCGACCTTCAGCCGACGGAAGAACACTGTCGCCTTCTGCCCGATCGTCACCACGTCGACCTGCACGCCCTTGTCCTGCCACTGGCGGATCTCGCCGAGCAGCTTGCGGAACAGGTTGTTGTTCAGGCCGCCGGCCAGGCCGCGGTCCGAGGAGACGACGATGTAGCCGACCCGCTTGATCTCACGCTCGACCAGGTAGGGATGCTGGAACTCGGAGCTGGCCTGCGCCAGGTGTCCGATCAGCTGCCGCATGGCGTTGGCGTACGGGCGCGAGGACCGCATCCGGTCCTGTGCCTTGCGGATCTTCGATGCGGAGACCATCTCCAGCGCGCGCGTCACCTTGCGGGTGTTCTGCACGCTCTTGATCTTGGTCTTGATTTCCCGTCCACCAGCCATTTAGCTCGCTCCGCTTGCGGCGATTCGTGATCGGGGCGTCGCGATTCGTAGAAGCGAATCGCGTGCCGTCACGCACCTGTTGTTGCTGTTACGCCTCACCCATCACGCATCACCACCGCCGGCTCAGAAGGAGCCGGTGGCCTTGAACTCGCTGATGCCCTTCTTGAACGCCGCCTCGATCTCGTCGTTCCAGCCACCAGAGGCGTTGATCTTCTCGATCAGCGCGCCGTCGGTGTTGTCGAAGTGGGCATGCAGGCCTTCTTCGAACGCCAGGATCTTGGAGACCGGCACATCGTCGAGGTAGCCCTCGTTGACTGCATAGATCGACAGCGCCTGATGGGCGATCGACATCGGCTTGTACTGCTTCTGCTTCATCAGCTCGGTCACGCGCTGGCCGCGCTCGAGCTGCTTGCGGGTCGCCTCGTCGAGGTCGGAGGCGAACTGCGCGAACGCAGCCAACTCACGGTACTGCGCCAGCGAGATGCGGATACCGCCCGAGAGCTTCTTGATGATCTTGGTCTGCGCCGAGCCGCCGACGCGCGAGACCGAGATACCGGCGTTGACCGCCGGGCGAATGCCGGCGTTGAACAGGTCGGTCTCCAGGAAGATCTGGCCGTCGGTGATCGAGATCACGTTGGTCGGCACGAATGCGGAGACGTCGCCGGCCTGGGTCTCGATGATCGGCAGCGCGGTCAGCGAGCCGGTCTGGCCCTTGACCTCGCCATTGGTGAACTTCTCGACGTACTCCTCGGACACGCGCGCGGCGCGCTCGAGCAGACGCGAATGCAGGTAGAACACGTCGCCCGGATACGCTTCGCGGCCCGGCGGACGCTTGAGCAGCAGCGAGATCTGGCGATAGGCCACCGCCTGCTTGGACAGATCGTCATAGACGATCAGCGCGTCCTGGCCGCGGTCCATGAAGTATTCGCCCATCGTGCAGCCCGAGTAGGCGCTGATGTACTGCATCGCGGCCGACTCGGACGCGGTCGCGGCGACCACGATCGTGTGCGCCAGCGCGCCGTTCTCTTCGAGGCGACGCACGATGTTGGCGACGGTCGAGGCCTTCTGGCCGATCGCCACGTACACGCACTTGATGCCGGTGTTCTTCTGGTTGATCACCGCGTCGATCGCCATCGCGGTCTTGCCGGTCTGGCGGTCGCCGATGACCAGCTCGCGCTGGCCGCGGCCGATCGGAATCATCGCGTCGACCGACTTGTAGCCGGTCTGCACCGGCTGGTCGACCGACTTGCGCCAGATCACGCCCGGCGCCACGCGCTCGACCGGCGCGCTGAGCTTGGCATCGATCGGGCCCTTGCCGTCGATCGGCTCGCCGAGCGCATTGACCACGCGACCCAGCAGCTCGGGACCGACCGGCACTTCGAGGATGCGACCGGTGGTCTTGGCCACGTCGCCTTCGCGCAGATGCTCGTAGTCGCCCAGCACCACCGCACCGACCGAATCACGCTCGAGGTTGAGCGCCAGCGCGAAGGTGTCGTTGGGCAGTTCGATCATCTCGCCCTGCATCACGTCGGCCAGGCCGTGCAGACGCACGATACCGTCGGACACGCTGGTGACCGTGCCTTCGTTGCGCGACTCGGCGGACAGCTTGACCTTCTCGATGCGGGACTTGATCAGCTCGCTGATCTCGGAGGGATTGAGGTGCGTGGTAGCCATGTCTGGTTTCCTGGTCGCATGCCGCGACGTGCGGCATTCGGATTTCTGTATGTTCGTGACGGGTGATTCGTGATGGGCGATTGGAAGAGCGGCTCAGCGCCTGCTGTTTCGAATCACGAACGCCCCATCATGCATCACCGCTTCAATGCGCCAGCGCGGACTGCAGGCGCGCCAGCTTGCCCTTCAGCGAGCCGTCGATCACCACGTCGCCCGCCGCGATCACCGCGCCGCCGATCAGTGTGTCGTCGACCGCGGTCTCCACCTGGACCTCGCGACCGAAACGGCGCTTGAGCGCAGCCCGGATCTGCTCGACCTCGGTGTCGGGCAACGCGGTGGCCGAGGTGATCTTGGCCAGCACCACGTGTTCGGCCTCGGCGCGCAGCTGCTCGTAGAGTCCGGCGATCTCGGGCAGCTGCGGCAGCCGGCCGTTCTCGGCCAGCAACGCCAGGAACGAGGCAAACGCCTCGTCCGCGCCCTCGGGAGCGAGCAGCGCGACGGCATCGGCATGCGCCAGCGCCGGATGCCCCAGCACCGGGGCGGCCTGCGGATCGGCGGCGACGCGCGCCGAGAACGCCAGCGCGTCCGACCACGGCGCGAACCGGCCGGCATCGCGCGCAATCGCGAACGCGGCGCGGGCATAGGGACGGGCGATCGTCAGCGTCATCGTGTCGGCCTCAGATCTCGGCAGCGAGTTCGTCGAGCAGCGCCTTGTGGGCGTCGGCGTCGATCTCGCGCTTGAGCAGACGCTCGGCGCCGGTCACCGCCAGCAGCGAGACCTGGCGACGCAGATCCTCGCGGGCCCGCGTGGCCGACGCCTGGAGTTCGGCGTCGAACAGCGCCTTCTGGCGCAGGCCCTCGGTCACCGCCTCCGTCTTGGCGGCATCGACGATCTGGTTGGCGCGCTGGTGCGCCTGCTCGATGATCTCATTGGCCTTCGCACGCGCGGCCTTGAGTTCCTCGTTGGCGGTTTCCTGCGCCTGCGCGAGCGCGCGCTGGCTGTTGTCGGCGGCGGCCAGGCCTTCGGCGATCTTCTTCTGGCGCTCTTCGATGGCATTGAGCAACGGCGGCCAGATCTTGGTCGCGATGAGCCAGATCAGGGCGGCGAACGCAATCGCCTGTGCAATTAGGGTCAGACCGATATTCATGGGCTTGTGGCTGCCTGTCGTGAAGGGCCGGGCATGTGTACATGCCCGCTGTCACCGCCGATGCGGCCGTAGGCCGGCCGCATCGGAAGCGCCTGCGCTCGTCTGGATCAGCCGGCGATCTGGGCGGCGATCGGGCCGACGAACGGCGAAGCGAACGCGAACAGCAGGCCGACGGCGACCGAGATGATGAACGCGGCGTCGATCAGGCCGGCGGTGATGAACATGCGGACCTGCAGCACCGGGATCAGCTCAGGCTGACGCGCGGCCGACTCGAGGAACTTGCCGGCCATGATGGCCAGGCCCAGACCTGCGCCCAGCGCGGCCAGGCCGATCATGATGCCGACGGCCAGAACGGTCGAAGCCTGGATCTGGGCGAACGAGGTCAGTGCGATTTCCATTGTTTTCTCCGGAACGGATTGCTTGTTAAGGGTGGAACTGGGATTGAGACAAAAGGTGGAACGAAACCGGGTGCCGCCCGCCGATCAGTGGCTGTCCTCGGCGAGGCTGAGGTAGACGATCGACAGCATCATGAAGATGAAGGCCTGCAGCGGGATGACCAGCAGGTGGAACAGCATCCAGCCCAGGCCCAGCACGCCGCCGCCGAGCATGCCCAGCAGGCCGGCACCGCCCAGCACCCAGATCAGCAGGAACACGATTTCGCCGCCGAACATGTTGCCGAACAGTCGCATCGCCAGCGAGATCGGCTTGCTCAGCCACTCGACGATGTTGAGGATCAGGTTGAACGGCACCATCCACTTGCCGAACGGCGCGGTCAGAAATTCCTTGGTCAACCCGCCCAGGCCCTTGGACCGCAGCGCAAAGAAGACCGTCAGGAAGAACACGCTGATCGACAGGCCCAGCGTCGCATTGACGTCGGCGGTCGGCACCGGCTTCCAATAATGCACGCCGGCCAGTTCGAGCGGCTTGGCGATGAAGTCTGCCGGAATCATCTTCAGCAGGTTCATCAGCAGGATCCAGAAGAACAGCGTGATCGCGATCGGCGTCACCAGCTTGCTGGTGCCGTGATACGTATCGCGCGCCTGCTTGTCGACGAACTCCAGGCAGATCTCGACGAACGCCTGCCACTTGCCCGGCACACCGGACGTGGCCTTGCGCGTCGCCATCCAGAACATCAGCACCATCAGCCCGCCCATCAGCAGCGCGGTGATCAGCGTGTCCAGGTGCAACGTCCAGAAACCGCCCTCACCGGTCGAAACCGTGAGGTTCTGCAGGTGATGCTGGATGTAGCTGGTTGGGGTCAGTTCCGAATCAGCCGCCATAAGATCGAAGACCTGCCTGTGTTTGAAATTCAGTGCCGAAGTGTCAGGAGCCGGCCGGAGGCCTGGCCATCGCAAGCAACTGCGCGAAGAGCGCGACGATGACCCCGGCGAGCATCGGAACCGGCGGTAAGCCCGCCATCCCTGTGCCCAGCAGCAACACGGCCACCACCACGACCCACTTCAGCGCCATTCCCGCCAGCAGCCGCGCAAGCGCGCCTGCCGAAGGATTGACCCCGCCCCCCAGCGCAATCGCGCTCGACAGCCAGCCGCCGATCGCGATCGCCGCGCCGCCGAGTACGGCCGCCAGCGCCCAGGCGCCATCCTTTGCAAGGAAGGCCAGGGCCGTCACCGCGATCGCCACCGCCTGCCAGACGAGTGCGCGCTGTGCCAGCCGCCGACCGACAGCGACGGATGTCAACACATCAGGATCCTGGGCATCTGAGGGACACGGAACGCGTCGAAACGGCCCCGTCGAGCCGCAAAAGTATAGCAGCGGAGCCATTTGACCCACAACCGGCGAAGGTCCCGTTACCGCGCCGGGCACCGGTACGGGCAAAACGCGCGCCCCATTCATAATTTTCTTCGGTGCAATGCGGAACTTGTGCCCATCGGCAGGGTCCGATCTACCGTGCCCGATCTGCCGTACTTTCCTCGTCGGTCGTGTCCGCAGATCGTCACCCGAGCCCTGGCCCGCCGCCGGGGCTCTTTTTTGGCTCTGCCTCTGCCCCGAAGGGGCAGCGGCCTGCCGCCCGGTCGTCGCTCTTCCCTCGGCAAGGCCGCGACGCGGTCCGACCACGCGAAGCACGCGTGGCGCTCGCGTGGATGCGCGCCACTGCCGCGCAGGCCACCCAGGCTCACCCCGCCTCGACTGGGGCGCTTGCCCGCTTCCGATGCACGAATCGGTCCGGTCCGGCACGGCGCGCCGATCGCCCGTCCACCGCCAGATCCCCCGCCCGGCCGGGACATCAGTGAGTAGGCCATTCGTTATCCGCGCCATCACTTCACGCGAGCAAGACCTTCACTTACCGACCATCGCCTCCTCTCCCACGACTCTGGCACGCCGATGTCCTCGACCCCCTTCCGCTCCCTCGCCCTGGCCGCCCTCCCGGTCGCATTGGTCCTGGCCACGCTCGCGATGCCGGCCCACGCCCAGAGCCGCGACGATCGCTTCGTCCTGCGCCTGAGCGCCTTCAATCCCGAGGCCGAGTTGGGGTTCTCGGGCAACGGCACCGTCACCGACGGCACTGACGAGGCGACGTTCGGTTTCAACGAGAGCTTCGACACCGGCCGCGAGTGGCGTCCGCGCGGCGCGTTCGGCTTCCGCATCAGCGACCGCCAGGCCCTGGTCGGCAATTACTACGACTACCGCCGCGACGAGACCTGGAACTATGGCGGCACCGTGCTCGATACCGGCACGATCGGCGGCAGCGGTGAGCCGATCGACATCCCCGCTGCCCGCATCGACGGCCGCCTGTCCTTCAGCCTCGCCAGCCTCAACTACGAGTACAGCGTGATGAAGAGCGACAGCTTCCAGTGGGGCCTGGGCCTGGGCGTGACCTATGCAGAACTGGAGGCATTCGCCAACGGCGCTTCCGAAGGCACCGACCTGGTCGATCCGCAGTTCGAAACTGTCCGCTGGAAGCGCGACGGTTTTTCGCCGGGCCTGCATACCCGCCTGACCTGGACGCCCGCCGAACGCTGGACCGTCGGCCTGGAAGCCCAGTACCTCGACACCCGCTGGGGCGACTTCCTCGACGAGCGGGGTCACTTCGAACGCGGTGGCCTGATCGTCGAGTACATGGTCAGCGAGCGCTTCGGCATCCACGCCGGCTACGACTGGTTCCGCCTCAAGCTCTCCGATGATTACAAGGGCACCGCGCGCGCGCCCGAGGGCATCGACGCCGGCCCTTACCCCTACGGCGGCAAGCTGACCGGCGACCTGAAGGTGCACGGCCCGATGGCGGGTGTGACCTTCCGCTTCTAAGCCGATCTGCCGGCAACGAGTGGACGACGAAGCCGCGGCCCGAGCCGCGGCTTCGCTCTTTTTTGCGGGCGAGCCGGCTACTGCGCAGCGGACCGCGCACCCCAGATCGCGGCATCCGCCTTGCAGTAGCGATCGATGAAGGCCTGCTGGGAGGGCATCTGCTCGAGTGCGCGTTCGACCGGCTCGCGGAGCGCACGCAGCAGATGACCCAGATCCTCGTCGCGCAGCGCGCGCGCCAGGGGGTGATGCTGCCGGGGCACGATGCCCTGCCCCAGCAGCACATGTGTCCACGAATCGACCCGGAAGAGTTCATCGGCGCCCTGCCAGGCATGGGCGCGCTCGCGCCAGGCCCGCAGGCGGAGCTCCAGCGACGGCGGCAGCGCCATGTCCCGGCACGCCGCCCACATCGGCTCGTCGCGGTGGGTGGCGTGGTAATGCAGGATGATGAAATCCCGCACGTGCTCCATCTCCGCGCGGCTGACCGTGTTGAACAGATCCACCAGCGTCGGCGAGATGCCTTCGAACGGGAACAGCTGGATCAGCCGCATGACGGCACTGATGGTCAAGTGCAAGCTGGTCGATTCCAGGGGTTCGATGAAGCCGCTGGCCAGGCCCAGCGAGACCACGTTGCCGTTCCACGCCTTGCGCCTGCGGCCAGTGCGGAACGGCACCACCCAGGGATCGCGCAGCGGCCGCGCGCCGACATCGCGCAGCAATTTGGCCCGGGCCTGATCGTCGGACATATACCGGCTGGAGAACACCAGGCCGCAGCCGACCCGATGCTGCAGCGGGATGTGCCAGCGCCAGCCCGCCTCGTGTGCGATCGCGCGCGTGTACGGCACTGGCGGACCCACCGGCTCGGTCTGGACCGCGACCGCCCGGTCGCAGGGCAGCCACTGGCTCCAGTCCTCGTACCCGGTCTGCAGGGTCTGCTCGATCAGCAGACCGCGAAAGCCGGTGCAATCGATGAACAGGTCGCCGTCGATCCGCCGCTCGCCATCCAGCACCAGGGCCTCGACATGGCCGCTGATCGCATGGCGCACGACCGTTTCGATCCGGCCCTCGACCCGTACCAGGCCATGGCGCTCGGCCTGCGCGCGCAGGAACTTCGCATAGAGGCCGGCGTCGAGATGATAGGCGTAGTTGACCTGCGGGTCGGTGTCGAGCGAGAACCGGTCGGCGCGCGAGGCGAGCGTCTCCAGGCAGAAGTCGCCCAGCGCCGACGGCATGCCGCGTCGTTGGCTGTCGAGCCAGAAATGATGGAAGGCCGCCGCCCGCGTCCCCTGTCCGGTGACCCCGAACGGGTGGATGTAGCGATCGCCGGGGCGCCGCCAGTGCTCGAACGAAATCGAGAGCTTGAATGTACCGGACACCGCGCGCAGAAACGCCTGCTCGTCGATCTGGACGAAGCGGTGGAAGGTCCGGATCGGCGGCACGGTGGATTCCCCCACGCCCACCGTACCGATCTGTTCCGACTCCACCAGCGTGATGTCCAGCCGATCGCGGAACTGGTGGGCGAGCGCGCACGCGGCCAGCCAGCCCGCCGTGCCGCCGCCGGCGATCACCACCTTGCGTATCCGGCCAGGCGCTGCCTGGTGCTCGTCCATCGCCTCGCCTCCGTGTCCGTTCACCGGTTCAATTGGCCCAGCAGCAGGGCGCGGATGCGTCGCGCCCGGGTCTCGTCGATCGTGCCCAGCACATCGCGCGCCTGCTCGGGGATGTGCTCGCCCGCGCGCGCGCTCGGCCCGAACACGTAGTAGTCGAAGACGTGCCGCCAGGCCGCCTTGTCCCGCTCGGGCAGGTCGCGGATCGCCCACAGCGCGTGGTGGAGCGCCGACACCGGCGATGGCAGGAATGCCGGCGCGTTGCGCCACCAGTAATTGACCAGCACGTTGAACGGCGCGAGGCTGCGCACGTGATGCCACCACATGCCGGGAATGAAGATGGCATCGCCCGGCGCCAGCAGCGCGGTCTGCGCATGGGCCAGCGCCTTGTGAAAGCGCGGATGGCGCGCAGGGTCGGGCCGGTCGAAGTCGACCAGGCTCACGACTTGCCCGCCAGGCGTGGGATCGAGCGGCCCCGGGTAGAGGTTGTCGATCTGCTCGGGCGGGAACACGGTGAACGCCCGTTGCCCCACCGCGCAGACGGCCAGGTTGTCGGGCACGTCGTAATGGCAGGAGGCCACGACCCGGTTGCCGATCCAGATACCCGGCACCGCAGGGACGCCACGGTCGGCCAGGCGCAAGTCGTTCTCCTGGCCGAACCCCGGCAAGGCGCCCGCCACCGGCAGCGAGGCGACGTAGTAGGTCGGCGGCTGGGCGTCGTCGAGATGGGCTGCGATCGCATCCAGGACCTCGCCGAGCCCGCCGCGACGGACCTCGACATTCAGAGCGGTGAAATCCTCGTTGTAGAACGGGCGTCCCTGGATCGCGGGATCGCCAAACGAATAGGTGACCGGCCGGCCGGTGTCGAAGCCGCGCAGATACGCCATGGCCGAGGCGGTGGAGACCTGCCCCGCATGTACCAGTCCCCAGTCGCGCGCCACGCCTTTGAGCAGCACCGGCTGCCCCTCGGACACCAGTGCATCGAGCGGCAGTGCGTCCGCGTCGCGGACCTCGATCGAGCGCATGACCGCCGGCATGGCGCTCAGGCGTCCGGGAGCGGCGTCGCCGCGTCCTGCTCGCGCAGGCGGCGCTGCTTCTCGGCCATCAGCCGACGCACGTTGTGCAGCGAGGCCAGCACCAGGTACGCCCCTTCCAGGTAACCCGCCCGGTTCAACCGCGCCAGCGCCGGTCCGTCCAGCGCTGCCAAGGCCTCGCGGTCGATGCTGTGCAGCCCCCCGACATCCACCCGATGGCGATCGTCCAGGTCCACCGCCAGCGTGACCGGCTGGATCAGCCCCAGGGCATCGAAGGCCGCGAGCATGGCTGCGCCGAACTCGACGCCGTCGCGGATACCGCGCAGCACGCCGGCGACATGATCGAGGTACGGGCTGTTGCCGCCCTGCGGCAGAAACACCGGCTCGCCCTCGTCCGTGCGGACCCGCGGGTGATCGAGATCGACATGGATCACCGGCTCGCGGCGGAGCTCGCCATCGATGCGCTGCTCCTGGAAGCCGATGAGGAACGGCCCCTTCGCCGCGGCACCGGGCAGGTAGGCGGCATTCCAGCGGCCGTCGCGCAGGTACAGGTTTTCCCGTTGTTCGAATCCCAGCAACGCCACCGAGCCCCACTGACCGTCCGAGTCCTTCCGGAAGAAGATCGGGTACTCGCGCTGCAGTTCGGCGTACTCGCTGGGGAACGCCGGCACCATGCCCACGTCGTCGCCGAACTGCGCGCCGAAGCCGGTCGCGACGCGCAAGTCCTTGTGCGCCACGTTGTTGAGCAGTTCGTAACGCGCCATCACCTCTCCGTCGTGCCGGTTTCCCACCTGTGACGCCGGCCATCCACAGCGGCCCCCGCCGCCGGATCGGCCGGTCTACGACCGACGCCGAGTCCAGCGACGGGGCCGGCGGCCCGCGCGCCCCCCTCTCTAGAACTTGTAGCGGACTCCCAGCATGTAGCGCGGACGCTGATCGGCCAGCTTCATGATCTGCTGATCGGTACGCGCGTGCCAACGCACCTCCTCACTGGTCAGGTTGATCGCTTCCAGCCCGAACGACCAGTGCGCATCGAGCGCGTAGTTCACGCTCAGATCCCACTGCTGGTAGGCCTCCACGTAATAGGGATTCCGGCTGGCGCCCTGGTTGGCGAGGATCAGGTACTCATCGCGCCAGTTCCACGCCAGGCGGACCGACCAGCCGTACTTCTCGTACATGAACATGACGTTGGCGGTATCGCTCAGCCCGGTGAGCGAGAACTGGTCGATGCCCGGATCGCCGCCATCGTCGTAGCCCACATCGCCCTGCACGATGGTGTAGTTGGCCAGGATCCCGAACCCGCTGTCGCCGAAGAAGTACTGGCCTCCAAGCTCCCATCCGTGCAGCTTGGACTGGTTCTGGTTGATCGGCCGGTTGACGTTGAACAGGTACAGCGGATCGTCCGGCGTGCCGTACAGGTCGTAGGCGGCCTCGGTCGCCAGCGCCTGGGCACCGGTGCCGTTGAACGCGCCCAGACCCGCGGGATCGTTGCGCAGCAGCGCCAGCGCGGTGAACAGCGAGGTGTCATTGCCCGAGCACGCCGCCGCGTTGGCCGGCCCCACCTGCTCGCGGCACTGCGCGCTCTGCAAGAACGCCAGCGCGGCCTGGGCGTCGGGCCCGGAGGTCGGGTCGGTCAAGCCGTAAAGGGACTCCTGGCTCACGGTATTGCCGACGAAGTTGCTGACCGACTTGTTCCAGTAGGTCAGCGAGACGTAGCTCGATTCGGCGAAGTACCATTCCAGCGCGAAGTCGAGGTTGTCCGACTCCAGCGGCTTGAGCGAAGGATTCTGCGCGTTGCCGCTGGCCCGGCTTGACGGGTCCAGCAGGACCGAGCCGAAGGGCTGCTGCGCGCCGGGGCCTGCATAGAGATTGCCGTAGGGCGCGCGCGCGATGCTCTTGCCGAACGAGGCCCGGCCCTTGAGCTGGTCGGTGAA
Source organism: Luteimonas sp. TWI382 (assembly GCF_039674545.1). Lineage (NCBI taxonomy): Bacteria > Pseudomonadati > Pseudomonadota > Gammaproteobacteria > Lysobacterales > Lysobacteraceae > Luteimonas > Luteimonas sp. TWI382. The sequence goes on along the minus strand of NZ_JBDJNS010000031.1, from coordinate 9,447 downwards.
GTCGATGCTGAAATCCAGGTTCGGCAGGATGTAGCTGTAACTGCTCGACTCGCTGAAGGGTTCGAGTTGATCGGACAGCACGATGCGGAAATCGTTGTTGGATTGCCACTCGATCGCCTCGGGGGTGGCGATGACCGACGTGGAGACGACATCGGTGGTCTCGTAGCGCACACCGATGCGGGTATTGGTGGTGAAGCCGCCCAGTTCGCCGTCCAGCGAGACCTGCATGTAGGCCGAGCGGGTCTTCTCCTCCACCCGGTTGTCCGCCGCATTCTGCGGGCTCACGCCCAGGCCGACGCCGTACTGCCCCCGTGCCCATTGGGCCAGCGCACCGGCATCGCCCCGCCAGGCCGGCCAACTGCTGATGCTGCGCCCGTGGAACAGGCCCACCAGGTCGAGCGGCTGCAGCAGATCCATCAAGCCGCCTGCCACATCCCCATCGACGTTGGCCACGCCCCAGTCGCCCAGCGTCGAATACGCCTCCGCCGCCTGCAGGCGATGGGTCTTCGCGGTGCTGGAATCCACGCCGAACTGGAAGCGGCCCTGATCGAACACCCATTCGCCATCGAGTCGGGCCTGCTCGATCTCGCTGACCTGGGTCTGCGCATTGACGCGCAGCACCTGGGAGCCGATCTCGCCAGCGACAAAGCCGGGATTGACGACCCCGTTGGTTCCGGCGATCGCGTCGGCTGTGGTGGGATACCAGGTCTGGGTGCCGACCGGCAGGCCGTTGTTGAAGACCAACTCCTGCACCCACGAGCCGCCGCAATGGGGCCCGGTTGTGCAGTTGTTGGTGCCCGCCACGCTCATGAAGATCGAGCCGCCACCGGTGAGCGGATCGTTGGGCAGGCTCTCGGTCTTGGAGTTGTGCGCGTCGAAGCTCAGCCGGAAATCACTGTTGACGTCCCAGACCGCGTTGAAGCCCAGCGAGCCCAGCCGATACTTCTGCATGCTGCGCTGTTGCTCGAGGCCGAAATCCTTGGTGCCGGCGATCTCGCGGATGTAGATCGGCGTGGCCACCGCACCGGAGGTGTCGAACTCGACATGGGTGTAGTCGCTGTTCTGCAGCCACATGCCCTGCTCGCCGCGATTTTCGGTGATCTCGTTGGTGGAGTAGGTGTAGTCGAGGGTCAGGGTCAGGCTGTCGGTAGGCGCGAACTGCAGCACCGCCTGACCGTTGATGCGCTCGCGGTCGAACTCGGAAAACGCGTAGCGCAGGTCGTTGGGGCGCGCGTAGAGGTCGCCGACGCCCGGCGCGTTGGTCACCTGCGGATTGCCCGGCATCGTGCCCGTCCACGGCTGGACGTTCCAATAGTTCTCGGTGGCCTGCACCGAGCCGCCCTTGCGCTTCTGGTAGCTGCCGCTCAAGCCCACGCCGAAGGTCCGGTCGGCGTTGGTGTAGCTGAAGATCCCCGACAGTTCGGGGGTCAAGTCGTCGTCGAACAGTTGGCTGCGATCCGATACCGCCTTGGCCCCTGCGCTGGCGACGATGCCCGTGTGGTTGAAGGGCCTGTCGGTGAGGATGTTGATGGTCGCGCCCATGCCGCCGCTCGGCACGTGCGCCTGGCTGGTCTTGTACACCTCGATGCCGCTGATCGATTCGGCCGCCAACTGCGCGAAGTTGAAGGCGCGCGTCCCGCCGTCCACGCCACCGATCGCCACCTGACCGGCGGCGCCGAAGGCGTCCGCGCCGGGCACCTGGCGACCGTTGAGGGTGACCATGTTGAACTGCGGCCCGAAGCCGCGGGCCGTGACCTGCGCGCCTTCGCCGTCACGGCGCTCGATCGAGATGCCGGTGATGCGCTGCAGCGACTCGGCGAGATTGGTGTCGGGGAACTTGCCGATGTCCTCGGCACTGATCACATCGATCACGCCCGCCGCGTCGCGCTTGGTGTCCATCGCCTGGCTGAGACTGTTGCGGATGCCACTGACCACGACCGCATCGAGCGTCGTGGCGTCCTGCGGCTCGGAGGCGGCACGTGTGTCCGCACTCGGATTGGGCGGCGTCGGCGGTTGTTGTGCGAACGCGGGGTTGATGATCAGCACACCCCCCACGAAGGTGAACATTGCCGTCGACTTCAAACGCCTGAACTTCATGCTCATTGACGGGTCCTCAGCATCGGAATGGAAACAACCGCGAGCTGGCGGCTCCCGGCGTACGTCACGATCCGTCTCCGCAGGCAGCGGATCCGGCACTACCGACCTCTGTACCTCGCGTGCGCGCTCGGGCTCGACGAAGCGTCCGTTTCCCACCGCAACGGGCGCCCCAACACGGCAGCACCCGTTTGCTGTGTCGTGCAAACGATCCTGGCGAAACAGCCTTCGTCACCCCGCACCGCATCCAGGCCCCCTGCCTGGCGCACTGCCCCCCAGCTCACCCACGTGTCACGAAAGGCAGCCGACTGATAGCGCTACCATTCGGACGCAGGTGTATAGCGGACGGACGGCGTTGTCACCATGCACTGCAACAAAACGGCGCCGTCGCGTATCGCCCGTTGGCCGCGCGCGGCCGGAACAGTTGCGGGCATGCGAGCGCGACTGCGAGCTTGTTCCTGTCGCGACCGGGCCTGGAGATGCCGGCGCCGATCGCACAGCAATTCAAACATCCCGGCCGGCACTCGTGTCCTGACAGGCGTCTTTCGGTTCCGCGCTTCCACGGCCTGTCGGGCACTTGCCCGCAAGCCGGATCTGCGCGCTGTCCGCACGCATCGCGTCGACGCCGCCACTGGCCCGTGCACGCCGTACACAGGCCCCGCTCCGGCCGCGCGGCACCGTCGATCGATGGCGCCGGCGGCTTGCCCGGTTCATCGGCACGCACGCACCGGCATGCGCGGCATCCGCCGCGCTGGAGGACTACTTGCGCTTGGGCAGGTAGAGATCGGTGATCGTGCCGTCGTAGACCTCGGCGGCCATCGCCACCGATTCGCTGAGCGTGGGATGGGGATGGATCGTGTGGCCGATGTCGGCGACTTCGGCCCCCATTTCGATCGCCAGCGCAGCTTCGGCGATCAGATCGCCGGCATGCACGCCGACGATGCCGGCACCGACGATCCGATGCGTGGCCTCGTCGAACACCAGCTTGGTGAAACCCTCGGTGCGACCCAGGCCGATCGCACGGCCGCTGGCCGCCCACGGGAACTTGCCCACGCCCACCTTGAGCCCCTTGGCCTTGGCTTCGGTCTCGGTGATGCCGACCCAGGCGATCTCCGGGTCGGTGTAGGCCACCGACGGAATCACCCGCGCGACCCATTCCTTCTTTTCGCCCGCCGCGACCTCGGCCGCGAGCTTGCCCTCGTGCGTGGCCTTGTGGGCGAGCATCGGCTGGCCGACCAGATCGCCGATCGCGAAGATGTGCGGCACGTTGGTGCGCATCTGCGCGTCGACCTGGATGAAGCCGCGTTCGCCCACCCGCACGCCGGCCTTGTCGGCGCCGATCTTGGCGCCGTTGGGCGAGCGGCCGACGGCGACCAGCACGCGGTCGTACAGCGTCGTGTCGGGAATGCTCTCGCCATCGAACGCGACGACGATGCCGGTTTTCTCCGGCTTGGCCTCGACGACCTTGGTCTTCAAGTGCACCGATACGCCCTGCTTCTTGAGCCGGTCGGCCAACGGCTTGACCAGATCCTTGTCGGCGCCGGGCATCAGCTGGTCGGCGAGTTCGACCACGGTGACCTGCGCGCCGAGCGCGCGGTACACGGTGGCCATCTCCAGACCGATGATGCCGCCGCCCACGACCAGCAACTGCTTGGGCACCTCGGCCAGCTCCAACGCATCGGTCGAATCCATCACGCGCGGGTCGTCCCAGGGAAAGCCCGGGAGTTTGAGCGCCTGCGAGCCGGCGGCGATGATGCACTGCTCGAATCGCACCAGCGTGGTCTTGCCGTCCTGGGCGACCACCTCGATTTCGTTCGGCGACACGAAGGTGCCGGTGCCGGCGACCACCCGTACCTTGCGCTGCTTGGCCATCCCGGCCAGGCCCTTGGTCAGCTGGCCGACGACCTTGTCCTTGTAGCTGCGCAGCTTGTCGAGCGAGATCTCCGGGGCACCGAACGCCACGCCGTAGTCGCTGGCGTGCTGTGCCTGGTCGATGACGTCGGCCGCGTGCAGCAGGGCCTTCGAGGGGATGCAGCCGACGTTGAGGCAGACACCGCCGAGCGTGTCGTAACGCTCGATCAGCACAGTGTCCAGGTCGAGATCGGCGGCGCGGAACGCGGCGGTATAGCCGCCGGGGCCGGAGCCGAGCACGACGATGCGGCACTCCACGTCAGCCTTGCGGCCCGACGACGGGGCGGCCTTCACCGCGTCTGGCTCGGCCGGCGCGCGATGCGAGCGCGCGACCGGCGGATGGCTGCCAGGTGCCTCGCGCTTGCTGCCGCCCCCGTTCGCGGGGGCGGGCTGGGGTGGCGGCGCCTTGCTGGCAGATCCCGCAGCCGGCTTGGCGTCGCCGTCGGTGTCGCCCTCGGCTTCAATCACCGCAACCACGCTGCCTTCCGACAACGTGTCGCCGACCTTGACCTTCAGCGCCTTGATCACGCCCGCGTGCGAGGACGGCACTTCCATCGTCGCCTTGTCCGATTCCAGCGTGACCAGGCCCTGGTCCTTGGCGACGGTGTCGCCGACGGCGACCAGCACCTCGATCACCGGCACGTCGTCGTAGCCGCCGATGTCGGGGACTGTCACTTCGAGGGTCTTGGCCATCACGCGTTCTCCGGGGGTTGCGTCTGTTCTGGCACCGCCACGCGCGATGCCGGGCGCCGGGCCCAGCTCAGCGTATACAGGTCATGGCGGCGGTCGTTGAGGTTCTGCACGGTGCCGTCGTTGCGCGCAACCGTCAGATCGTTGAGGCGCAGGTCGGCGAACGCCACCTGCTCGACATTGGGCGTGGTGTCGGCGGCGACGCCGTCGCGCGCGAACGGGAAATCGCAGGGTGTGAGGATGCAGCTCTGCGCGTACTGGATATCGAAGTTGTTCACGCCCGGCAGGTTGCCGACGTTGCCCGACAGCACCACGTAGCACTGGTTCTCCACCGCGCGCGCCTGCGAGCAGTAGCGCACCCGCAGGTAGCCTTCGCGGGTGTCGGTGCAGAACGGCACGAACAGGATCATCGCGCCCTGGTCGACCAGGTGCCGGCCAAGCTCGGGGAATTCGCTGTCGTAGCAGATCATCACTCCGATCGGGCCGCAGTCGGTCATGATCGCCTGGGCGCTGTCGCCGCCGCCGATCCCCCACCAGGTGCGCTCGTTGGGCGTGGGGTGCAGCTTGTCGCGGGTATGCAGCGAGCCGTCGCGCAGCGCGACGTAGCAGATGTTGCGCACCTTGCCGTCGTCGTCGTCGCTGGTCCGGGTCGGATGCGAGCCGCCGATGATGTTGATGTTGTGGCGAACCGCCAACTCGCACAGCAGTTGGGCGAAACGCTCGGTGTAACCGGTCAGCGCCAGCAGCGAGTCGACCGGCGACAGCGGCTTGTTCTCCACCGACAGCAGCTGCAGCGTGAACAGCTCGGGGAAGACCACGAAGTCGGCGCGGTAGTCGGCCGCGATGTCGACGAAATACTCGACCTGGGTGGCGAACTCTTCGAACGATGCCACGCGGCGCTGCTGGTACTGCACGGTCGCCACGCGGACCGAATCGGGCAACGGGCGCGCGGTGCCGCGCGGGTCGGCGTCCGGGTCGATCTTGGGATTGCGCCAGACCAGGTGCGCGGCGTAGCCGGCCGATTCGGTGTCCTGCGGCAGGTAGCCGGGCAACACGCCGATCAGCTCGAAGCCGTTGCGCAGCTGGAAGCTCAGCGCGCGGTCGCGGATGCGCCCGGCGCACACGTCGGCGACATACGCGCGCACGTCGCCGCGATAGGTACGGGCGCGGCGCGAAAAGCCCGGCAGCCGTCCGCCGAACACGATGCCTTTGAGCCGCAGCTCCTGGCACAGCCGCTTGCGCAGCTCGTAGAGCCGGCGGCCGATGCGCAACCCGCGATGGTCGGGGTCGACGCAGACCTCCATGCCGTAGAGCCAGTCGCCGGTCGACAGATGCCGCGAGGCATAGCCGCCGCCGGAAATCTCCAGCCAGCGGTGCGGCGCCATCGCGGTGCGCTCGTCGATGCGGAACGTGCCGCAGTAGCCGACCGCAACGCCGTCGTAGAACGCCACGAACACGCCCTGCGGAAACTGTGCGATCTGGCCGTTGAGCATCTCGGCCGTGTAGCCGTTGTCGCGTCCGTAGACGCGCTCGCTCAGTGCGACGATCGCCGGAATATCGGCGATGCCGGCATGGCGCAACGTCAATCGCGCCCGCTCGCGCGTGGACGGATCGCTCATGCCGGCAACCAGTGCTTGCGTTGCACCCGGTCAAGGTCCGTCGCGAGCGCCGCCAAGTGGCGCGTGGCGGCGGGCAGGAAGCGCAGCGTACGTGGGGTACGTGAGCATGCCGAGCACCGCACGCGCGTCGGATGGCAAGCGCAGCAGGACATTGAGCGGGTTCTTACAGCAGCACCCGGCGCATATCGCCGAGCAACTGCGCCAGCGTCGCGGTGAAGCGCGCGGCCGCGGCGCCGTCGATGACCCGGTGATCGTAGGACAGCGACAGCGGCAGGATCAGGCGCGGCTGGAACTGCTTGCCGTCCCAGACCGGCTTGATCGCCGACTTCGACACGCCCAGGATCGCCACTTCCGGCGCGTTGACGATCGGGGTGAAGCTGGTGCCGCCGATGCCGCCCAGCGAACTGATCGAAAAACACCCGCCCTGCATGTCCGCCGGGCCGAGCTTGCCGTCGCGCGCCTTCTTGGCCAGCGCCGACATCTCCTGGGAGATCTCCAGCACACCCTTCTTGTCGGCGTCGCGGATCACCGGCACGACCAGCCCGTTGGGCGTGTCGGCGGCGAAGCCGATATGGAAGTACTTCTTGAGCGTCAGCGTCTCGCCGGCCGCGTCGAGCGAGCTGTTGAAGCGCGGGTACTGCTTGAGCACCGCGACCGAAGCCTTGATCAGGAACGCGAGCATGGTCAGCTTGATGCCGGCCTTCTCATTCTCCTTGTTGAGCTGCACGCGCAGCGCTTCCAGATCGGTGATGTCGGCATCGTCGTGCTGCGTGACGTGCGGGATCATCGCCCAGTTGCGCGCGAGGTTGGCGGCCGAGATCTTCTGGATGCGGCCCAGTTCCTGGACCTCGACCTCGCCGAACTTGGCGAAGTCGACCTTCGGCCACGGCAGCAGGTTCAGGCCGCCGCCGGCCGCGGCCGGTGCACCGGCCTTCGAGGCGCCACCGCCGGCCAGCACGCCCTTGACGAACTGCTGCACGTCCTCGCGCGTGATGCGCCCGGCGCGTGCAGTCCCGCGCACCTGGGCCAGATCGACGCCGAGCTCGCGTGCGAACAGCCGCACCGCGGGGCTGGCGTAGGGCACGTTGCCCGGCAGGATCGCCTCGGCATCGAAACGGACCGGCGGTTGGCCGCTGCCGGCCGGCCGATGGTCCATCGAGGCCTGCGCGATCGGATCGGCCTTGGCCTGCGGCGCGACCGGCTCGACCGCGCTGTCGTCCTTGGACTTGGCGGGCGCGCCGGCCCCGCCCCCACCCGACGCGCTCCGTGCATCGACCTCCCCCGCTCGCGGGGGAGGTGAATCGGCCGCGCGCTCCTGCGCCGTATCGCCCTGGGCCTCGATGACCGCGACCACGCTGCCTTCCGACAGGGTGTCGCCGACCTTGATCTTCAACTCCTTGATCACGCCGGCGACCGCGGCCGGCACTTCCATCGTGGCCTTGTCCGATTCCAGCGTGACCAGGCCCTGGTCCTTGGCCACGGTGTCGCCGACGGCGACCAGCACCTCGATCACCGGCACGTCGTCGTAGCCACCGATGTCGGGCACCTTCGATTCCTGCGTGCCACCGCCGCCGGCCGGCGCCTGGGGCGCTTCTTCACGCGCGGTCCCGCTGGCAGCGGAGGCTGGGGCAGGTGCCGTACCGCCTTTGTCCTGCGCCGTGCCCCCACCCGACGCGCTGCGCGCGTCGACCTCCTCCGCTTGCGGGGGAGATGCATCAGCCGCGTCACCCTGGGCCTCGATGAGCGCGACCACGCTGCCTTCCGACAGGCTGTCGCCGACCTTGACCTTCAGTTCCCGGACCACACCGGCGACGGTCGAGGGCACTTCCATCGTGGCCTTGTCCGATTCCAGCGTGACCAGGCCCTGGTCGACCGACACCGTATCGCCGACGGCGACCAGCACCTCGATCACCGGGACATCGTCATACCCGCCAATGTCGGGAACGCGCGCTTCTTTCAGGTCGGCCATGCGGCCCTCCGGGCATCTCGTGACCCACTATTGTGGCGCCCCGCAGGTCCGGCGCCAACTGCCGTGATGCCGCATCAGGCACCCAAGTCGATCGCGGAACGTTGCGTCGCGTCCATGGCGTTCGTCTGGGGTACAGCCACGGTGGTTGTGGCCCGCGCCCAACGAACCCGCTTGGCAACGGGCCTTGCGATGAACGCGCTGCGCAGATTTCCGAAGCCGGCGTGAAGCGTCAGGAACGCTTCAGATAGCGCAAATCGCCGATTCAGGATGACCCAGACAGCATGGCCGCGCCTTCCCGAAGAGGAGGGTCGCGACAGGACTTCCGGTCCCGACCGCGAGAATCCCGCCGGCGCGTTCGCGCTGCCGGCGCCAAAGGCAACAAGCATAAGGAGAACTCCCCCATGAAGCCGAACGCGTCCATCCTCAACAAGCGCAGCCTCATCCTCGCCACCCTGGCCTCGCTCGCGGTCTCGTCCGCGGCCTTCGCCCAGGACACCGACACCGCGGCCGGCAAGCGTTTCTCGGTCGTCGGCGGCGTCACGCTGCTGCAGCCGACCAACGACAGCGAGCGGAACAACGGGCTGAAGGTCGATGGCGGCCCGGCGCCGACCGCCTCGGTGTCGTACAACTTCACCGACAACATCAGCGCCGAGCTGTGGGGCGCGCTCGATTCGTTCGATCATCGCGTCAAGCAGGACGGCGGCAAGATCGGCACCGTCGAGCAGCAGCCCATCGCGCTGAGCGGCCAGTACCACTTCGGTGACGTCGACAACACCTTCCGTCCGTTCGTCGGTTTGGGCTACCACCAGTCCAACATCAGCAAGGAAGACCTCGGCGGCGGTGGTGACCATGTCAGCCTGACCACGCCCAAGGGCGCGATCGGCACGGTCGGTGTCGATATGAACATCAACTCCACCTGGTTCGCCCGTGCCGATGCGCGCTACCTGCGCAGCCGTGCGGACGTCAAGCAGGCCGGCCAGACGGTGCAGCGCGACCTCAAGCTCGACCCGTGGACCGTGGGTGTGGGTATCGGCGCACGCTTCTGATCCTCTCTCTCCCAGAGCGTGCCCAGCGGCCCCGCCTTGTGCGGGGCCGTTTTTTTGCGCCTAGAACCGGGGGGGGAGGGGGAAATAGGGGGGGGCGAAATAACAAAAAAACCCCGGA
>NZ_JBDJNS010000030.1:0-45535 GCF_039674545.1 Luteimonas sp. TWI382 | reverse complement strand
CGACTGTGGTTCTACCAGCATCCCAGCTGCGCCCAACGGGCCTGGGAGCACTGGCTGGAGCAGGCCCAATCCAGTGGGATTGCCGCGCTGGCCCATTTCGCGGCCAAGCTCGAAGCCTACCTGCATGGGATCGTGTCGCGCTGCCGACATCGACTCAACACCAGCATCGTTGAAGGCATCAACAACACCATCAAGGTCATCAAACGCCGCGCCTACGGATACCGCGATCAGGAGTACTTCTTCCTGAAGATCCGCGCAGCCTTCCCCGGAATTCAGCGATGAACCATAAAAAAGCCCCGCTAATGGCGGGGCTTCGTATCTCGCAGTTGCTTTTTAACTTTACGGGGCAGTTGCCAGCGTGCAGGTCGCATTCGTCATGTCGCAGGTCGTGGTAAGCACGCCAGGAGTCTGGGGCGTGAATTCAACGGTGCCAGTAGCAGAGGTCGGCGGGGCGGTATCAGCTGCGGGCGCCGAACAGGCGCGAGCCTGATAGTCGGGTGCCGTCATGCCGGGCGTCTGAAGTGCGGCCACTGCTGAGTTAGCCCATGCCTTGGCTTCAGCTTGGCAAGCGCCCTCTGCGGAACGCACGCGGTAGTTGTTGTACGCCGGCAGCGCGATGGCGGCCAGGATGGCGATGATCGCGACGACGATCATCAGTTCGATCAGGGTGAAACCTTTCTGCGTCTTCATGGAGCAACTCCCCAAGGGTGGATGGATTCACGTGCCTGGAAAGCGGCGGGTGCCGATCCGTGGGCAGCCGTGCGACATGCACGTGCATCAGGGATGTCGCATGGGTCGTGCCAATCGCGCGAACGCATTGGCACGCGCGTTCCGGGCACGTTTTTGGTGAACAATCGTGAGCGTTCTGCCCCTGGGTTGCCAGATTGGGTCGCCTTGTGACGTTTCGCGTCAGGCGATGGCAGTTGGTTTGCGTGATGCCCGTCGCAGATCGGGTTGAACAGCCCTGACCTTGAAGAGGACGGGAAAGATATCGACGGCGCATCGCTGAACTTGAGCCAGACTTTGCGATGCAGAAATTCAGTAGGCGACACCGTCGACGGCATCAGGCGCAGGCGTCAGCTCTCGGCGTCAGAGTGCAACTTCAAGGAAATTGCACTCTGACCCCGGTTTTCAGTCGATGCCGAGCTTCTTGAGCTTGTAGCGCAGGGCGCGGAAGGTGATGCCGAGCACGGCGGCGGTCTTGGTCTTGTTGTAGCGGTTTTCCTGCAGCGCTTGCTGGATCGCGGCGCGTTCGATGTCCTCGATGTAGGAGGGCAGGGCAGTGCCGGCGGTCTCGTAGGGGCTGAGCGTGCGCGGGTCGGGCGGCAGGCGGGCGGCAGTCTGGGCCGCGGCGCTGTTGCCGGCCATGCCGGGTTGGGCGGTCGGCAGGTGCAGATCGGCAGCGGTGATGCGGTCGCCGTCGGCCATCGCCAGCGCGCGCTCGAGGATGTTTTCCAGTTCGCGGATATTGCCGGGAAAGGCATGTGCCTCGAGGGCGGCGATCGCGTCCGGCGCAAGCGCTGGTGCCGGGCGGCGCATGGCTTGGGCGAGCCGGCGCAGGATGGCATCCGACAACAGGGGCAGGTCACCGGCGCGCTCGCGCAGCGGCGGCACGGTCAGGCCGATGACGTTGATACGGTAGTAGAGGTCGTGGCGGAAGCGGCCTTCGTCGACCAGGGTCGCCAGGTCCTTGTGGGTGGCCGAGAGGATGCGCACGTCGACCTGCACTTCGGCCGAAGCGCCGACCGGGCGCACCGATTTTTCCTGGATCGCGCGCAACAGCTTGACCTGCATCGGCAGCGGCAGTTCGGCGACTTCGTCGAGGAACAGCGTGCCGCCCTCGGCCGCCTGGAACAGGCCGGGCTTGTCGCTGTGTGCGCCAGTGAAGCTGCCCTTGCGATGCCCGAAGAACTCGCTTTCCATCAGCTCGGTGGGAATCGCGCCGCAATTGACCGGTACGAAGGGACCGCCGGCGCGCGCGCTTTGGGCATGCAGCATGCGCGCGACGAGTTCCTTGCCGGTGCCCGATTCGCCGTTGATGCACACCGGAGCCTGGCTGCGCGCGACCTTGGCCAGCGTATTGCGCAGCGTGACCATCGCCTCGGACTTGCCGAGCAGGCGGCCGCCGGTCGCGTCGTCGCTGTGGCGGCCGCGCTCGCCCAGCTCCAGCGCCTGGCGCACCAGGCCGCGCAGCACGTTGATGTCGACCGGCTTGCTGACGAAATCGAACGCACCGGCCTTCAGCGCATCGACCGCGGCCTCGACATTGCCGTAGGCGGTGATCACTGCGACCGGGGTGCCGGGAAAGCGTGTGTTGATCTCGCCGACCAGGTCCAGACCGGAGCCGTCGGGCAGGCGCATGTCGGTCAGGCACAGGTCGTAGCGGCCGGCGGCCAACAGTTCGCGGGCGGCCGCGAGGTTGGGCGCGGTATCGGTACGCAGGCCCATGCGGCCCAGCGTGAGGACCAGCAGTTCGCGGATGTCGTGTTCGTCGTCGACGATCAGGGCGCTGCGGTGCTCGCTCATCGAAATCTGGCTGGGCGCTTGGCTTTTGCGGGGTGACCCATAGTGACAGCTTTTGCCAATAGTGACGAGGGTCACACTGGTGACGCCGGTCACACCGAACGCGGCAGGACGACTTGTTTTCGTGAGGACTCGTGCGTTTTCATGGTGGTTCGGGCCCGCGCGCCGGGCCGGCTGCGGTTCAGCCGCGCAGCGCGCCGCGCCGCGCCGACAGTGCGATCCGGAAGCAGGCGCCGCCGCCCGGTGCGGGGGCATAGTCGAGCCGTGCTTCGTTGGCGCGACACAGTTCGTGGGCGATGTAGAGCCCCAGGCCGGTGCCGCTTTCGGAGGTGGTGAAGAAGGGGCGGAACAGCTGCGCCAGCGCGGTGTCCTCGATGCCGGGGCCGTGGTCGCGCACGCTGATGCAGGGGCGTTCGCCATCTTCGACGCGCAGGGTGATGCGCGCCGGTTCGCCGGGCTGACGGCCGTAGCGCACGGCGTTGTTGACCAGCGCGGTGAGTACCTGGTGTAGGTGGCGCGGGTCGACCACCGCGCGCACGCAGGCGGTGTCGCAGTCCGCGTCCAGGGTGGCGTTGTCGTCGGTGATGAGCAGCCGGTAGTCCTGCACGAAGGCGTGGACGGCGGCGACCAGTTCGACAGGTTCGGGCCGTGCGCGCTCGCGACGCGCCAGGCCGAGCACGCTCTCGACGATGCCGTTGGTGCGCACACATTGCTGGTGGACGATCTGCAGCAGGCGGCGATCGCCGTCCTGGATGGCGTCCGATTCTTCGAGCAGCTGCGTCGCGTAGCTGATCGCCGCCAGCGGGTTGCGGATCTCGTGGGCGAGGCTGGCCGAGAACCGGCCCATGGTGGCCAAGGTCAGCGATTCGGCGCGGCGGGTGACCAGCGAGGTGTCGTCGAGGAACACGAGCGTGTTGTCGCCATCGGCGAGCAGGCGCACGAACCGCGGCATGACATCGACATGTTCGCGCAAGGCGAGTGGGGCGTCGTCGCTGCTGCCGCTGCGCAGCCAGCTGGCCAGGCGCAGCGCCAGCGGCGGCGACAGGCGCGACAACGGGCGGCCGTGTGGGTCGCCGTCGGCATCGAGCAGGGCGAGCGCGGCTTCGTTGGCGCGGCGCACGTGGCCGGCGCCGTCGACGAGCAGGACCCCGGTCTGCATGCGGCGGATGATCAGTTCGTTGATCTCGGCCAGGCTCTGCGCCTCGGCCTCGTGGTGGTCGGCCAGCGCCTGGCTCTCGCGGATCTGCGTGCCGAGCATGCGGGTCAGCGAGGCGGCGGCGAACAGGCCGAGCGCGAACATCAGCGGTTCGGCAACCGGGCGTGTCGGCGCGTGTGCGCTCATCAGGCCGGCGAGCGGTCCGATCAGGAGCGAGGCGGCCGCCGCCATGCAGATCAGCAGGCCGGTGCGCAGGCGCACGAACAGCGAGGCCGCGGCGACGTTGAACAGCAGCAGCATCGCCACGCCGGGCGCGACATCGGGCACGGCATGGCTGGTCAGCGCCGCGACCAGGATGTCGACGCCGATGCCGACCGTCGCGTGGGCGGCATAGTCCGGATGGGGCGCGCGGGCGTGGATCAGCAGGCCGACCGAGGCGACCAGGTAGCCCAGGCTCACCGGCACCGCGATCGCGGCGATCTCCACGCCGCCCAGCGCCTCGCCCCAGGGGCTGAACACGACCAGCGCCAGCAGCGCGGCCTCGAGCACCCGATAGAGCGAGAACAGGGCCAGTTCGCGCTGCATCAGCGACCGGGACATCGCGGGGGCGGCCAGCGGCACGGGGGCTCCAAGGGGACGGTCCGGCGCCAGTATAGGCAGGCGCCGACGGTCCCGGCCGACCCCCGGTTTTGCCCGGCGGGCGCGCATGCGCGAGAATGGCGGACCCCGTCGGCCCGCCGCGCCCTGTGCGCCCGCCGGCGGTCGGCGACATTTCCTTCCCGTACGGACCCCACATGAACTTCCACGAATACCAGGCGAAGCAGTTGTTTGCCGATTACGGCATCCCCGTGCCGGCCGGGCGCGTTGCGTCCACCGCCGACGAAGCAGTCGAAGCAGCCAAGTCCCTGGGCGATGGCCCCTGGATGGTCAAGGCCCAGATCCACGCCGGTGGCCGCGGCAAGGCAGGTGGCGTGAAGTTCTGCAAGACCCACGACGATGTGAAGGCCGCGGCCGAGAAGATGCTCGGCACGAACATGGCGACCTACCAGTCGGCGGGCGTCGCGCTGCCGGTGAACCTGGTGCTGGTGACCGAGGCCGGCGAGATCGCCAAGGAGCTGTATCTGTCGGTGCTGGTCGACCGCGGCACGCAGTCGATCACCTACATCGTCTCCAGCGAGGGCGGCGTGGACATCGAGCAGGTCGCAGCCGAGACCCCCGAGAAGATCGAGACCCTCAATGTCGGCTTCGTCGAGGGCTTCCAGGCCTACCAGGGCCGCGACATCGGCTTCAAGATCGGCCTGAACGCCAAGCAGGCCAACCAGCTGGCCAAGATCATGGGCGGCCTGTACCGGCTGTTCAACGAGAAGGATCTGGCGCTGGTCGAGCTCAACCCGCTGGCGATCCTCGACAGCGGCGACCTGTACGCGCTCGACGGCAAGGTCAACAGCGACGACAACGCGACCTTCCGCCACAAGGATCTGGCCGCGATGCGCGACACGACCCAGGAAGACGAGGCCGAGGTGCGCGCCAGCGAGTACGACCTCAACTACGTGACGATGGACGGCAACATCGGCTGCATGGTCAACGGCGCAGGCCTGGCGATGGCGACGATGGACGTGATCGCGCTCAACGGCGGTTCGCCGGCCAACTTCCTCGACGTCGGCGGCGGCGCAACCAAGGAGCGCGTGACCGAGGCGTTCAAGCTCATCCTGTCTTCGGACAAGGTCAAGGCGATCTTCGTCAACATCTTCGGCGGCATCGTGCGCTGCGACATGATCGCCGAGGGCATCATCGCCGCGGTCAAGGAAGTGGACGTCAAGGTGCCGGTCGTGGTCCGTCTGGAAGGCACCAACGTGGAAGCGGGCAAGAAGCTGCTGGCCGAATCCGGCCTGGCCATCACCCCGGCCGACGACATCAACGACGGCGCCAAGAAGGCCGTCGCGGCCGTTGCCGCCTGACCCCACGCGACCAGGAACTCATTCAATGTCTGTTTTGATCAACAAGAATACGAAGGTCATCGTGCAGGGCTTCACCGGCCAGCAGGGCACCTTCCATGCGACCCAGATGGTCGAGTACGGCACCCAGGTCGTCGGCGGCGTGACCCCCGGCAAGGGCGGCACCACCCACATCAACCTGCCGGTGTTCAACACCGTGCGCGAAGCGGTCGAAGCCACCGGCGCCGATGCGTCGGTGATCTACGTGCCGCCGCCGTTCGCGGCCGACGCGATCCTCGAGGCCGCAGCGGCCGGCATCAAGGTCATCGTCTGCATCACCGAGGGCATTCCGGTGCTCGATATGCTGCGCGTGAAGAACGTGCTCAAGTCGCACCCCGATGTCACCCTGGTCGGTCCGAACTGCCCCGGCGTGATCACCCCGGGCGAGTGCAAGATCGGCATTATGCCGGGCCACATCCACCAGCCGGGCAAGATCGGCATCGTCTCGCGCTCGGGCACGCTGACCTATGAAGCCGTCAAGCAGACCACCGCGGCGGGCCTGGGCCAGTCGACGGTCATTGGCATCGGCGGCGATCCGATCAACGGGCTGAACTTCGTCGACTGCCTGAAGCTGTTCAACGAGGACCCGCAGACCGAGGGCATCATCATGGTCGGCGAGATCGGCGGCGACGCCGAGGAAGCGGGCGCCGAGTACATCAAGGCGCACGTCAAGAAGCCGGTCGTGGGCTTCATCGCCGGCGCCTCGGCCCCTCCGGGCAAGCGCATGGGCCATGCCGGCGCGATTGCGTCGGGTGGCTCGGGCACGGCCGAAGGCAAGTTCAAGGCGATGGAAGCGGCCGGCGTGAAGACCGTCCGTTCGCCGGGCGACCTGGGCGCGGCGATCGCCGAGCTGGTCAAGTAAGCGATCCGGCTCACCGGCGCTTTGCGAAAAGGCCGCCTTCGGGCGGCCTTTTTCTTGGTCTCGCCGCGCCAAAACCGGGGTCCAAAACCGGTGTCAGAGTGAATTTTCGCGAGGCTAAATTGCACTCTGACCCCGGTTTTACGGAGCGGTCACGCCGGAACAGTCGGCAGACAGGTACTTGTACCGGTCGGTGCGCCGGTCCGGCGAGGCTGTTGACATGGCGTTGGCCGATGCGCATGATCGATGCGCATCAAAGAGGGCCGCGTCATGCGCATCCGCGAAGACTATGCCGGCTACGGCAAGCGTGCGACCAATGTCAGCGTCAACCAGGGATTGCTCGAGGAAGCGCGTGCGCTCGACATCAATCTGTCGGCGACGCTGGAAAAGGCGCTGGAAGCCGAAGTGCGCGCCCGCAAGCGTGCCCAGTGGCGGGAGGAGAACCGTGAGGCGATGGCCGCGTACAACGCGCGCATCGCCCGCGACGGACTCGCCAGCGACCGCGTCCGCGCATTCAAGGCATCGCTGAAGGATCCGACGAGGGCATGAGTCAATTCTGCGTCTATGCCAATGCCGACCCGGCTTCGCGTCGCGCGGTGCCCTGTTGGCTGAACGTGCAGAGCGATTTGATCGACACTGTGGAGTCGCGTGTCGTCGTGCCGCTGATTCCACCCGAGCAGGCCGGCCCGCTGGTCACCGGCCTGATGCCGGCACTGCCGGTCGCCGGTAAAACGATGGTGATGGACACCGCGCAGATCACCAGCGTGCCCATGCAGATGCTCGGTCGGCAGGTCGCGAACCTGTCGGGCGAGCGACTGCGCATCATCGAAGCCCTGGATTTCCTGACGCATGGCATCTGACCCGTCCCGCTCCCTGCGCATCGCCCTGGCCCAGTTCGACTTTCCTGTCGGGGACGTGGGGCGCAATGCCGAACGCATCGCCGCGATGATCGAGGAGGCGAAGACCGAGTTCGGCGCCGACATCGTGGTGTTTCCCGAGCTTGCGATCAGCGGCTATCCGCCCGAAGACCTGTTGATGCGGCCGGGCTTCCTGATCGACTGCGAGGCCGCGCTGATGCAGGTCGCCAAGGACGTGCACGGTATCGTCGCGGTCGTCGGTTGGCCCGAATCGGCCGGCAGCGTGCTCTACAACTCCGCCAGCGTGCTGCGCGATGGCAAGGTCGAGCGGACCTACCGCAAGCGCGAACTGCCCAACTACAACGTCTTCGACGAGCGGCGTTACTTCCACGTCGATCCCGATGGCGGCTCGTGCGTGATCGACGTGCGCGGCGTGCCGGTCGGTGTGCTGGTGTGCGAGGACCTGTGGTTCCCCGAGCCGCTCGACGACACCGTGCGCGCCGGCGCCGAACTGGTCGTGGTGCCCAACGCCTCGCCCTACGAGCGCGGCAAGCATCGCCAGCGCGACGCGCTGCTGGCCGAGCGCACGCGCGATGCGGGCGTGGCGCTGGCCTACGTCAACGTGGTCGGCGGCCAGGATGCGCTGGTGTTCGATGGCGCCTCTGTCGTCGCCGATGCCGATGGCACCGTGCATCCGGCGGCGGTCGCGTTCGACGATCAATGGCTGGTGGTCGATTACGATCGGCAGCGCCGCGGCTTCACGCCGGTCCTTTGGGTCGACGACGGCGACGAGAGCATCGATGCGCTGGCCTGGCGCGCGGTGGTGCGGGGGCTGCGCGACTACTGTGGCAAGAATGGTTTTTCGAAGGTGTGGCTGGGGCTGTCGGGCGGTATCGACTCGTCGGTGGTGCTGGCGATGGCGGTCGATGCGCTGGGCGCCGACAACGTCACCGCGGTGCGGCTGCCGTCGCGCTACACCGCCGGGCTGAGCAACGACCTGGCGGCCGAGCAGTGCGAGCGTCTGGGTGTGCGCATGCTCACGATTCCGATCGAGCCACCGTTCCAGGGGTTCCTCGACACGCTGGCCGAGGCCTTCGGCGACGCCGCGCCCGAAGTGACCGAAGAGAACCTGCAGTCGCGCACGCGCGGCGCGATCCTGATGGCGCTGTCCAACAAGCATGGCGGGCTGCTGCTGACCACCGGCAACAAGAGCGAGTACGCGGTCGGTTACGCGACGATCTACGGCGACATGTGCGGCGGCTACGCGCCGCTCAAGGACCTCTACAAGACCGAGGTCTTCGGGCTGGCGAAGTGGCGCAACACGGTCGCCGGCAGTCCGGTGATCCCGCCCGCCGTCATCGACCGGCCGCCGTCGGCCGAATTGCGCGCCGACCAGCTCGACCAGGACTCGCTGCCGCCCTACGACGTGCTCGACGCGATCCTGCGCCGCTTCGTCGACCAGGAGGAGTCGCGCGACGAGATCGTCGCCGCCGGCTTCGACGCGACCACCGTCGACCGGATGCTGCGGCTGGTGCGCACCAGCGAATGGAAACGGCACCAGGCAGCCCCGGGCCCAAAGATTTCGCGCCGCGCCTTCGGCCGCGAGCGCCGCTATCCGATCAGTAACCGGTACTCGGGCTGATGGGGCGCGCCCTGCGCCTTCCCCTGCTTGCCGAGGACGGCTGCGACGCGAGCCGGGCCTCGCTGCCTCCCCCGCAAGCGGAGGAGAGCAGCAAGCCGCAGCGCGCTGCGAGCGTTGTGATGCGTCGCGCGCCCTCACTCCTTCCCCCGCAAGCGGGGGAAAGCCGGGATGGGGGCGTTTGGGCGGGATGCGGGCTGGATGGAGCGGTCTGCGGCCTTCGTCGCTCGCCCCTGCCGTCTGCGTCACCTGGCCGTGTGCCCCCACCCAACCCTCCCCCGCAAGCGGAGGAGGGCAGCGGGCCGCAGCGCGCTGTGAGCGTTGTGGTGCGTCGAGCGCCTTCACTCCTTCCCTCGCTTGCGGTGGAAGGCCGGGATGGGGGTGTTTCGGCGGGGTGCGGGCTGGATGGAGCGGTCTGCGGCCTTCGTCGCTCGCCCCTGCCGTCTGCGTCACCTGGCCGTGTGCCCCCACCCAACCCTCCCCCGCAAGCGGCGGCGGGCAGCGGGCCGCAGCGCGCTGCGAGCGTTGTGATGCGTCGAGCGCCTTCACTCCTTCCCCCGCAAGCGGGGGAAGGCCGGGATGGGGGCGTTTGGGCGGGGTGCGGGCTGGATGGAGCGGTCTGCGGCATTCGTCGCTCGCCCCTGCCGTCTGCGTCACCTGGCCGTGTGCCCCCACCCAACCCTCCCCCGCAAGCGGAGGAGGGCAGCAAGCCGCAGCGCGCTGCGAGCATTGTGGTGCGTCGCGCGCCCTCACCACTTCCCCCGCTTGCGGGGGAAGGTCGGGATGGGGGCGCGGTGTCGGGGCACGCGATGAGCCTCAAGTGGCGAGCCGCGGGGTTGCCATGCTCGCGCTGATCCAGCGGGTCAGCGAGGCGGCGGTGCGGGTCGATGGCGATATCGTCGGCCGGATCGGGCCGGGGCTGCTGGCGTTGGTCGGGATCGAACCCGGCGACGGCGAGGCGCAGGTGGCGCGGATGGCTGAGCGGCTGCTGGCTTACCGGGTGTTCGGCGACGAAGCCGGTCGCATGAACCGGTCGCTGGCGCAGACCGGCGGCGGGCTGTTGCTGGTCAGCCAGTTCACGCTGGCCGCCGACACTCGCTCAGGCAACCGGCCGGGCTTCAGCACCGCCGCGCCGCCTGAGGAGGCTGAACGGACCTTCGATCGCCTGGTGGCGGTCTGCCGCACCTGCCATGGGGGGGTGGAAACGGGACGGTTCGGCGCCCATATGGAGGTCAGCCTGGTCAACGACGGCCCGGTCACCTTCCTGCTGCGGGCATGACCCCGGCCCCGCAGGTGGTATAATTACGGGTTCACTTTGACAACGGTGCGCCACATGGCGAATGAACGTCCCGCCCAGCAGTCCGACATCAAGCTCCTGATCAGCAAGGGCTTGGAGCAGGGCTATCTGACCTACGCCGAGGTCAACGATCACCTGCCCGACGACATGGTCGATCCGGAGCAGATCGAAGACATCATCGGCATGATCAACGGCATGGGCATCGATGTCCATGAGGTCGCGCCCGACGCTGAGACGCTGCTGCTGGCCGGCGAGTCGAGCGGCAACCGCGAGGTCGACGAGACCGCGGCCGAGGAAGCCGCCGCGGCGCTGACCTCGCTCGATACCGAAGGCGGTCGCACCACCGATCCGGTGCGCATGTACATGCGCGAGATGGGCACGGTCGAGCTGCTGACCCGCGAAGGCGAGATCGCCATCGCCAAGCGCATCGAGGAAGGCCTGAACCAGATGATGGCCTCGGTGGCCAGCTTCCCCTGGTCGGTCCAGTTGCTGCTCGAGGAATACGAACTGCACAAGGCCGGCAAGAAGCGCCTGGCCGAAGTCGTGGTCGGCTTCAACGACCAGTTGCTCGAAGAACTCGCCGCTGAAGAAGAGGCCGCCGCCGGCAACGCGCCTGCGCCGGTCGCCGCCGATGCGGACGACGCCGACAGCGACGACGACGATGCGGACGACGACAGCAGCGACGAGGAAGAGAGCACCGGTCCCAGCGGTCCGGACCCGGCCGAGGTGGCGCGCCGCATGGATGTGCTGGCCGACCTGTTCAACAAGTTCCAGAAGGCCTACGCCAAGAACGGCGCGTCGGCCAAGCCGGTCGTGAAGCTGCGCGGCGAGATGGCCGACCAGTTCATGACCTTCAAGCTGCCGCTGCCGCTGAGCGACCTGCTGGTGCGCAAGCTGCGCGATGTCGTCGGCGAGCTCAAGGACCACGAGCGCCGCATCCTCGACCTGTCCACCCGCGTGGCCAAGATGCCGCGCAAGGACTTCATCCGTGCCTGGGACGGCAACCAGACCAACACCGGCTGGGCGGACGAGATGATCAAGCGCAAGCAGAAGTGGTCGTCGGGCCTGAAGGACGTGCGCGATCAGATCGTCGCCGAGCAGGAAGCCACGCTGGCGATCGAGAAGGCCATGGGCGTGACCCTGGGCGATCTGAAGGAGATCAACCGGGCGATGGCCTACGGCGAGGCCAAGGCCCGCAAGGCCAAGAAGGAAATGGTCGAGGCCAACCTGCGCCTGGTGATCTCGATTGCCAAGAAGTACACCAATCGTGGCCTGCAGTTCCTGGACCTCATCCAGGAGGGCAACATCGGCCTGATGAAAGCGGTCGACAAGTTCGAACACCGCCGCGGCTTCAAGTTCTCGACCTATGCCACGTGGTGGATCCGTCAGGCCATCACTCGCTCGATCGCCGACCAGGCACGCACCATCCGTATCCCGGTGCACATGATCGAGACGATCAACAAGTTGAACCGCATTTCCCGCCAGATGCTCCAGCAGTACGGCCGCGAGGCCACGCCCGAGGAGCTGGCCAAGGAAATGGACATGCCCGAGGACAAGATCCGCAAGGTGATGAAGATCGCCAAGGAGCCGATCTCGATGGAGACCCCGATCGGCGACGACGAGGACTCGCATCTGGGCGACTTCATCGAGGACACCAATGTGGAGTCCCCGATCGACGCGACCACCAACACCAACCTGATGGAGACGGTCCGCGATGTGCTCGCCGGCCTGACCCCGCGGGAGGCGAAGGTGCTGCGGATGCGCTTCGGCATCGACATGAACACCGACCACACTCTCGAGGAAGTCGGCAAGCAGTTCGACGTGACCCGCGAGCGGATCCGTCAGATCGAGGCCAAGGCGCTGCGCAAGCTGCGTCACCCCTCGCGCAGCGAGCAACTGCGGAGCTTCCTCGACGTCGAGTGATCTGCTGCTATCGATCCACGAAACAGCCCGCCGAAAGGCGGGCTTTTTCGTGGGCATCCCGCCCCGTAGGAGCGCGCGCCTGCACCGGTTAGGCTTGGCGGGAGAGGGCGCTCGCGCGCGAGCGCGTGCCGCACGACATGTCGCCACCGAGGATGCCCATGGACGAACAGGTCCACGCCACGCCCGATCCCTATGCGCCGCCAAGTGCGCCAATCGTCGAATCGCAGGACGCGGCCGGATTGCCGTTGTTCAAGATCGCCGGCATCGGCATCGCCACCTTCTTCGGATCAGTGCTGGCTGGCGGCCTGCTGATGGCGATGAACTTCCACCGCATGGGCCGGCCCGAGCGCGTCTGGCCGACACTGGGCCTGGCGCTGCTGGGGCTGCTGGCGACGGGCGCGCTCGGTGCGGTCCTGCCCGAGCAGTTCCCCGGCGTGCTGATAACCGTGCCTACCCTGGTCGCCGTGACGGTGCTGGCCGGCAAGACGCAAGGCGAGGCCATTGCCCGCCGCGAACGCGCGGGCCTGCCGATGCGCTCCAACTGGCTGGCGCTGGGCATCTCACTGCTGGTGCTGCTGCCGATCACCGCCCTCGGCATCGGCTTGCTGCTGTTCGCTGGCGCCTGAGCACAACGGGTGTTGGCGGCGGGCTGGGACGACGCCAGCGTCCGTCCGGCTGGATCCGGCCTGTCAGTCGAGGACAGTCGGCGTCGATGTGCCGACGATGACGACATCGGCCTTGCGGCGGGCGAACAGACCGACGCTGACTACGCCCGGGATCTGGTTGAGCTGCGTTTCCAGGCCCACCGGATCGGCGATCGACAGGCCGTGGATATCGAGCACCCAGTTGCCGTTGTCGGTACGCACGCCCTCGCGCCAGACGGGCTGACCGCCGGTGGTCGCCAGGATCTCGCGGGCGACGAGGCTGCGGGCCATCGGGATGACCTCGATCGGCAGCGGGAACGTGCCCAGCACCGGTACCTGCTTGGCCGGGTCGATGATGCAGACGAACCGCTCGCTGGCCTCGGCGATGATCTTCTCGCGCGTCAGTGCCGCGCCACCGCCCTTGATCAGATGCTTGCCCGGATCGCACTCGTCGGCGCCGTCGACGTACAGCGACAGCGGGCCGGTGGCGTTGAGGTCGAGTACCTCGATGCCGTGCCGGCGCAGGCGCTCGGTGCTCTGATCGGAGCTCGACACCGCGCCGTCGATGCGGTGCTTGATCTTCGCCAGTGCGTCGATGAAGAACGCCACCGTCGAGCCGGTGCCGACGCCGACGATCATGCCGTCCTCGACGTACTCGATCGCCTTCTCGCCGGCCAGGCGCTTGCCTTCGCTCATCGCTTCTTCTCCAGGGACGACAACAGCTTCCACTGCGCGGCTGTGACCGGCAGCACGGACAGGCGCGCGCCTTTGCGGATCAGCGCGAACTCCTCGCCCAGCGCGTCCGCATGCTCGCGGATCTCGCTCAGCGTGATGGGGTGGGCCAGCGTGCGCACGTAGCGCACGTCAACGAGGAACCAGCGCGGCGTCTCCTGGCTCGCCTTCTCGTCGTAGTACTTCGACGAGGCGTCGAACTGCGTCGGATCCGGATAGGCGGTGCTGGCGACCTCGGCGATGCCGTAGATGCCGGGCACGGCCGCGTTGGAGTGGTAGAAAAACACGGCATCGCCGATCCGCATGCCGTCGCGCATGAAGTTGCGCGCCTGGTAGTTGCGAACGCCGGTCCACGGTTCGGTACCGACGCGGGCCAGGTCGTCGATCGAGAAGTCTTCCGGTTCGGACTTCATCAGCCAGTAGCGCTTGCGGGTGCTCATCGCGTCTCGTCAGGCGGCAAGGGGCGAAAACAGGGTCGCCGATTCGGTGCAGACCGCGTCCAGCGGCACGTCCCAGTCGGCGGCATCGAGTGCGTCCACCTGCTGTGAGGCGAAGGCGGCGCCGACCAGCATGGGCGGCGCGCCCTGCGCCCGGCGGAATGTGAAGCTGCGGTCGTACCAGCCCCCGCCCATGCCCAGGCGATGGCCCTGCGCGTCGAAGCCAACCAGTGGCGCGACGACCAGTGTCATCTCGCGCGCATCGAGCGCCGACGCCGGCTCGACGTCCGGCTCGGGAATGCCGTAGCGGTTGGTCACCAGCGCATCGCCCGCGCGCCAGGGCGCGAAGCGCAGCGTGTCGCCATGCAGCAGCGGCAGGCAGTAGATCAGGCCGGGCGGCAGGCGGAGCTGGAAGACGTGCAGGCCGATCTCGCCATCGCTGGCCCAATAGCCGGCCACGTAGCCCGTGGCGGGCAGCATGGGCAGCGCGAGCAACTGCGCAGCCAAGCCTTCGGCGGCGGCGATCCGCACCGCGGCCGGCAGCGCGCGGCGCTGGTCGCGCAGGCGGCGGCGGAGGGCGGGGCGGTCGGTCATGCGGCCGGACTCGTCGTCGAAAAAGCGCCGGCGACGCGGCAGGCGGAAAGAGATACGTTCTCCGCACATGTCGATGCACGCGAAACGACCTTGAACCCGGGGTTCAAGTGGGAACGCCGGAATTCCTTCGGGCTTTCCGCTCGAAGGCGGATATGCACTCCCGGTTTTCCTGCATCCCCGGTGTCGTTCTTAAGGGACAAGGCGAATGTTTTGCACGCTGTCGGACACGGCAGAGAACGCAGGCGCAGTATAGCGCCGCAGCGGGCGCGCGCGCAGCCGTTTGTCGGAGAACGCTGCGTAGGGATGGGACGAGTTCAGCCGCGTGGCGGCGATGCGAAGGCGGGGCGATCGCGAACGCGTCGCCGCCGTTCGCGCGCGCCTGCAACGGTCATCACAGTTCGGCTTCGAACGCGTCGAGCCGGCGGTGCAGCGCCGCGATGGCCTCGGCAATCGCGCGGCCATCGCTGCCCCCGGTCTGGCGCAGTTGCAGCAGTTCGTGCGCGAAATTCAGCGCCGCGAGCACTGCAATGCGGTCGACGGCCGCCATACGGTTGGCGCCGCGGATCTCGCGCATCTGGGTGTCGACCAGGCGTGCGGCTGCGGTCAGGCCGTCGCGCTCGCCTGGCGCCACGCCCACGGTATATTCACGGTCCAGCACGCGGACACTGACCGCCTCGCTGGCACTGCTCACGTGTGCTGCTCCAGGGATTTGAGGCGCGCGATCATCGCTTCCACGCGCGAGCGCGCCTGTTCGTTCTTCGACACCAGTTGGGCACGTTCGACGACGATGCTCTCCTGTTGCTGGCGCAAGCTGCGGTTCTCGTCGCGGAGCAGGCGGGCGCGCTCGATCAACGTCTCCACGCGCGCTGTCAGGCGGGCGAGCTGGGTGATGACGTCGGGCGTGTCCATGTCGGCACGATAGGCAGCCCCCCGGTGCCGGTCAAGGCGGGCGCCTTAGCCGTTGTCGTCCGCCGCCGGCGCGGCACCAGCAGGGTGGGCGCGGACGAAGGCCAGGCACTGGTCCGGGGGCAGGGGCCGCGAGATCCAGTAGCCCTGCAGCTCATCGCAGTTGCGGTCGGTCAGAAAGCGCAGTTGTGCCTCCGTCTCCACGCCCTCTGCGACGACCCGGCGCCCCAGCGCATGCGCCAGCGAGATGACGGTGGCAGTGATCGCGGCGTCCTCCCGGTCGTCCGGCAGCCCGGCCACGAAGGCCTTGTCGATCTTGATCGTGGTGATCGGCAGCCGCTTGAGATAGGCCAGCGACGAATACCCGGTGCCGAAATCGTCGATCGCCAGTGACACGCCCATCGTGCGCAGCGCCTGCAGGCGCGCGGCCGCATGCTCGGCGTCGGCCATCAGCACGCTTTCGGTCAGTTCCAGCTCCAGCCCCTGGGGCGGGAATCCGACCTCCTCCAGCACACGGCGCACCACGCCCGGGAAGTCGCCGCGCAGCAATTGCAGCAGCGAGACGTTGACCGAGACCGAGATGTCGGCCACCCCCTGGCGACGCCAATCGAGCACGGTGCGACAGGCCTCGCGCAGCGCCCATTCGCCGATCTCGTGGATCAGGCCGCTTTCCTCGGCGATCGGGATGAACTCGCTCGGCGGAATCTCGCCCAGCGTCGGGCTGTTCCAGCGCAGCAGGGCCTCGACGCAGGCGATGCCGCCCTGGGCCCGGGCGTGCCGCGGCTGCATGGCCAGGCGCAGTTCGCCGCGGTCGAGCACCTCGCGCAGCGCACCGGTCAGCGTGGTGCGCCGGCGGGCCGCGATGTCCATCGCATCGTCGTAACGCTTGAAGGTCCGGCGCCCCGCGGCCTTGGCCTGGTACATCGCGATGTCGGCCTGCTTGAGCAGTTCGACCGCCCCGCGCGCGTGGTCGGGATAGACGCTGATGCCCAGCGAGGGCGAGATCGTGATCTGCCGGCGATCGTCGATGCGCAGCGGGGCTTCGAAGGCATGAATGATCTCGCGGGCGATGCGGTCGGCGGCCTGCACGTCGTCGAGGTTCTCGATGACGATGGTGAATTCGTCGCCGCCCAGGCGCGCGACGGTATGGTGCATGCCGACCGTCTGCTGCACCCGGGTGGCGGCCGCGCACAGGATGCGGTCGCCGGCGGCGTGGCCCAGCGAGTCGTTGATGTCCTTGAACCGGTCGAGATCGAGGAACAGCACCGCGATGCGATGGCCGTTGTCGCGCGCGCGCGCGATCGCGCGCGACAGGCGCTCGGACAGCAGCGAGCGATTGGGCAGACTGGTCAGGGTGTCGAAGTTGGCCAGGTAGCGCAGTTCCTGCTCGGCGCGCTTTTGGTGGGTGATGTCGTTGAGAACGAACACGTGCAGGGGTTGGCCCATGTCGGCGTCGTAGACCGTGCGGCACTCCACCGCTGCGAGGAACTGCTCGCCGTCCTTGCGCCGCTGCCGCAGCTCGCCGCTCCAGTGCCCGTGGCGCGCGGCCTCCTCGCGCAGGTGGCGCGAGACATCCTCGGCGTCGGGGTTGTCGTCGAGCAGCCGCGCATCCTGGCCGAGCACCTCGCTCTCGGTATAGCCGGTCATGCGCAGGAACGCGGGATTGACCGAGACGTAGCGGAAGCCGGCATCGATGACCGCGACCGCCTCGCGCATGCTGCGCAGCACTTCGGCAGCGATCCGGTGTTCGCGTTCGGCCGTGCGCGTGGCGGTGACGTCGAGCGCCGTGCCGGCGATGCGCGCTATCGCGCCGTCGCGGCCGCGTGCGACGGCGCGACCGCGCACGCGAACCCAGCGCCAGTCGCCGCCGTCGATCGCGACGCGCAGTTGCAGTTGCAGTTGGCCGCTGCCGTCGCCCTGGATGTAGCGCGCGAGCGCATCGCGGGCGAGCGGGCGATCCTCGGGGTGCAGCAGTCCCTCGATCGGGACGGCGTGCTCAACGGCCGTCTCGCCATGGGGGTCGGTCTCGCACACGGTATGCCGGACCACGCCGGACGCCATGTCGTAATCCCAGTCGCGCTCGCCCGTGGCCCACAGCGCCAGGTTCAGTCGCGTGGCCCGTTCGTCCCGCGGGCGGGGGCGGTCGCGTCGGCCCCGCCGCCCGAGCGCCAGCGCCACGCACAGCACCAGCAATGCGGCCAGCAATGCAGTGACCGAAACGTGCAACGGACTGGGGACGATCACGCGGACTCCGCGCCGGAGGGGCGGCGTCGAGTTTAGGCATCGCGTGGGCGGGACAACAAGCGCGGCGATAAGGAGACGACGGCACGGTTGCTACACTGCATCGTCCGTCGCCGCCCTTGTGAGTCCCGTGTCCGAACGCCTGCCCAGTCCCGCCGAGATCGACGCCGAAATCGGCCGTCTGCAGTTGGCCATCGGCGCCAGCGAATTGCATGGAGGCCTCTGTGGTTGGCTGGCCGGCGGCGGGGCGTCGCGAGCCGACTGGCTGGCGCCGGTACTCGCCGACGACACGCTGCCTGCCCCGGTGGCCGGCAGTGCGCTCGACCGGCTGCGCGCGGTCAGCGCGGCGCAATTGGAGGACCGCAGTTTCGGGTTTGCACTGGTGCTGCCCGACGAGGACGCCCCCCTGTCGGCGCGCAGCGCGGCGCTGTTCGATTGGTGTCGCGGTTTTCTCGGCGGCTTCGGTCTGGCTGCGGGCGCGGCCCCGGGCCTGTCGGAAGAAGGCACCGAGGCCTTGGCCGATCTCGCGCGGCTTGCGGCGGCCGACGCCCCGGCCGATGCCGAGGACGACGATGCCGAGGAGGACGCATTCGCCGAGATCGAGGAATTCGTTCGCGTGGCGGTGCTGCTGCTGCACGGCGATGCGGCGCTGGGCCGGCGTCACCGCAACCGGTTGAACTGACGTGGCCGGCGCGATGTCCGTGGCCGCCTGTCAGAAGCGACGGCGCCAGTTGATGCGGATGGCCGGCAACGACGCGATCGTGGTGGTCCCATCGGCGCCTGAGCGCATCCGCAGTCGCGACACCCACTTTCCGTATCGCCAGGATTCCGACCTGTGGTACCTGACTGGGTTCGCTGAGCCCGACGCGGTGCTGGTGCTGGTGCCGGGCCGCGCGCACGGTGAGGCGCTGCTGTTCTGCCGGGAGCGCGATGCCGAACGCGAAGCCTGGGACGGGCCGCGGGTCGGTCCCGAGGGGGCAATGGATGCGCTGGGCGTCGACGATGCATACCCGATCGACGATCTCGACGAGATCCTGCCCGGGCTGCTCGAGGGCAGGACGCGGGTGTACTACCACTTCGGGCGCGACACCGAATTCGATCTGCAGCTCATCGGCTGGCTCAACCGCGTACGCGCACAGGTGCGGCTGGGCGCGCAGCCGCCGCACGAGTTCCTCGAGCTTGGTCACCTGCTCGACGAGATGCGGCTGATCAAGACCGCCGACGAACTCAAACTGATGCGCCGCGCAGCGAAGATCAGCGTCGAGGCGCATGCCGCGGCGATGCGTGCGGCGCGGCCGGGCATGCGCGAGTACGAACTGCAGGCCGAGCTGGAGTACGTGTTCCGCCGCCACGATGCGGTGCCGGCCTACGAGAGCATCGTCGGTGCAGGTGCCAACGCCTGCGTCTTGCATTACCGGGCCAACGCCGCGCAGGCGCGCGACGGCGACCTGGTGCTGATCGACGCGGGGGCGGAGTACCGCGGTTACGCCGCCGACATCACCCGGACGTTTCCGGTCAACGGCCGCTTCACCGCGGCGCAGCGGGCGCTGCACGAGGTCGTGGAAGCGGCGCAGCAGGCGGCGTTGCGCAAGGCGCAGCCCGGCCGGCCCTACGAGGCGGGGCACCATGCGGCGGTCGAAGCGCTGACCGAGGGGCTGCTGCGGCTGGGGCTGCTCAAGGGGCGCCTGGAGACGTGCATCGACGAGGGCCGCTACAAGCGCTACTACCCGCACAAGACCGGGCACTGGCTGGGCCTGGACGTGCACGATGTCGGCGACTACCGCATCGAGGGCGAGTCCCGCCTGCTCGAGCCGGGCATGGTCTATACCATCGAGCCGGGGCTCTACGTGCCGGCCGATGACACGTCGGTCGATGCGAAGTGGCGCGGCATCGGCGTCCGCACCGAGGACGACGTGCTGATCACCCGCGCCGGCCACGAGGTGCTCACCGCCGGCCTGGCCCGCACGGCCGACGAGATCGAGGCGTTCATGGCGCAGGCGCGCTAGACCCATCAGCCCGCCCCCGCTCGCGGGGGGGAGGGCGATCCGCTTGCGCGGCACTGCCGCGCGGGTCGACCGAACGCCCGGCGCGTTGCGCCGGGGTGGACGGGGTGGGCGGGGGCGGCTTACTCGGCCGACGCGCTCCACGCCTCGCGCGTGAGGTTGATCGGGGCATCGTCGGTGCACACCACGTTGTCCTCGATCCGGATGCCGCCGTAGGGGCGGAACGTCTCGACCCGATCCCAGTCGACCGCATCGCCCTTGCCCGCGGCCTTGAGGTCCTCGAGCAGCATGTCGACGAAGTACACGCCCGGCTCGATCGTGACGACCATGCCCGGCGCCAGCGTGCGGGTCAGGCGCAGATAGGGATGGCCGTCGGGCTTGGCGATGGTGCCGCCGGTCTCCGAGGCCGCGAAGCCGGCGACGTCGTGCACTTGCAGGCCGATGCCGTGGCCGATGCCGTGCGGAAAGAACGCGGCGCTGACGCCGGTCTCCAGCGCTTCTTCGGGCGAGATGCGCAGCACGCCGAAATCGCGCAGCACGCCCGACAGCGCCAGGTGTGCATCCAGGTGCAATTGCTTGTAGTCGAAGCCGCTGCGCACCTGCGCGCACATCGCCTGTTGCGCGCGGTCGACCGCGTCGATCATCGCCTGGAACTCGCTGCCGGTGTCGTGCGCATAGCTGCGGGTGATGTCGGCCGCGTAGCCGGCGTGGCTGGCGCCGGCGTCGATCAGGAAGCTGTGCACGGGGTCGGGTGCCAAACGGCCCAGCTCGGTGTAGTGCAGCACCGCGGCGTGCGTGTTGAGCGCGACGATGTTGTGGTACGGCAGTTCGTTGGCATCCTGGCCGGCGGCCTGGCAGTAGGCCAGGTGGATGCCGAACTCGCTGGCGCCGGCACGGAACGCACGCTCGGCGGCCTGGTGGGCGCCGACCGCGATGCGCGTGGCCTCGCGCAGCATCGCGATCTCGTAGGGCGTCTTGAACGCGCGGTGGTAGTCGAGATGGTCGAGCACCGCCTGCGGGTTGTTCGGGCGATAGGCGCCGTACTGGCCGAGTGCGCTCTGGGGCTCGCCGAGGATCGCGCAGCGCGCGGCATTCTTGGGCAGATGCTGCTGGGCGTCTTCCGGCTTGCGGATGACCACGACATCGAAGTGTTCCACCCAGTAGCCCGAGGGCGCCTCGGGCACGACGTGCCAGTAGTCGCGCGGCTGCAGGTAGATCAGCTTCGGCTTCGCGCCGGGCGTCACCACCAGCCAACTGCCCGGGGTACGGGTCAACGGCACCCAGGCCTTGAACTGCGGATTGACCGCGTAGGGATAGTCGCGGTCGTCGAAGACCTGGTAATGCAGGGTGCCGCTGGGGATCACCAGATGGTCGAGGCTCGCGCGCTCGAGCGCGGTGCGCGTGCGCTCGAACAGCGTCGCGAGGTGGTCTGCGTAGAGGTCGGCAGCGGACAACGCGGAAGTGATAGACATCTCGATCCTGCGGGGAAAGCGTGAACGTCTATTCTGCCGCAAGCGACCCAGCGCCTGGGGGGAGGGGTGGGTCAGTCTTCCAGGAACAGCGACACCACGTCGTTGGCGAACCGGTGGCCGAGCGCGGTCGGTACGATGCGCGCGCCGTCCTCATGCAGCCAGCCGGCGTCGAACGCGGCTTGCAACGGGGCGGCGATCGCCGACGGCGGCAGTCCCGTGCAGGCCTCGAAGTCGTACAGCGTGAAGCCCTCGACCAGTCGCAGCGCATTGAGCATGTACTCGAACGGGCGGCGCGCCTCGGCGATGCGCTCGTCGCCGCCGATCGAGGCGGGCGTGCCAGCGGTCGCCAGCCAGGCTGTGGGGTGCTTGTGCTTCCATCGGCGTGCGATCGCCTGCTCGCTGCCCAGTGTGAGCTTGCCGTGGGCGCCGGCACCGATGCCCAGGTAGTCGCCGAAGCGCCAGTAATTGAGGTTGTGGGCGCATTGTCGGCCGGGCCGCGCGTACGCCGAGATCTCGTACTGCGCGTAGCCCGCTTCGGCGAGCCGGGCCTGACAGCGTTCCTGCATGTCCCAGGCCAGGTCCTCGTCGGGCAGGTCCTGCGGCGGGCGCGCGGCGTAGACGGTGTTGGGTTCGAGGGTGAGCTGGTAGTGCGAGATGTGCGCCGGTGCCAGGGCGATCGCGCGCGCGATGTCGTCCTCGGCCATCGCCAGCGTCTGGCCCGGCAGCGCGTACATCAGGTCGAGATTGACGTTGTCGAACCCCGCTTCGCGCGCCAGCGCGATCGCTGCCAACGCCTGGGCGCTGTCGTGGATGCGGCCCAGGCGGTGCAGGCAACCATCGTCGAAGCTCTGGATGCCGAAACTGATCCGGTTCACGCCGGCCCGGCGGTAGTCCTCGAAGCGGCCGTGCTCGGCGGTGCCGGGGTTGGTCTCCAGGGTGATTTCCGCGCCCGGGGCGAAACGCAGCCGCGACGAGGCGCCCTGCAGCAGTCGGTCGATCGCGTCGGCCGGGAACAGACTCGGGGTGCCGCCGCCGAAGAACACGCTGTGCACCGTGCGACCCCAGACCAGCGGCAGATCCTGATCGAGGTCGGCCAGCAGCGCGTCGACGTAGGCATCGAACGGCAGCGCACCACGTTGCTCGTGCGAGTTGAAGTCGCAGTACGGGCATTTGCGCACGCACCACGGCAGGTGCACGTACAACGACAGGGGCGGGGGGATCAGCATCGGCCGGTAGGGGGGAGGGGGCCGGGCGGCCCGGCGCCAGGGGCGGGCAGGCGTGCCTGCGGGATCAGGATGCCAGACCGGTCAGGCGCTGGCGCAGCGCCAGCAGCGCGCGGGCGCGGTGGCTGAGGCGGTTCTTCAGCTCGGGCGTCATCTCGGCGGCGGTCAGTCCGTGCTCGGGGTCGAGGAAGACCGGGTTGTAGCCGAAGCCGTGGTGGCCACGCGGTGCGTCCAGGATGCGGCCTTCCCAGGCACCTTCTGCGATCAGTGGCTGCGGATCGTCGGCATGGCGCAGTACCACGATCACCGCGTAGAAGCGGGCGGTGCGCCGATCTTCGGGCACAGCGCGCAGCGCCTCGAGCAGCTTGGCGTTGTTGGCCGCGTCGTCGGTCGGCGTGCCGGCATAGCGCGCACTGTAGAGCCCGGGGGCGCCGCCGAGCGCATCGACGATCAGGCCCGAGTCGTCGGCCAGCGCGGGCAGCCCGGTGGCGGCGCTGGCGTGGCGGGCCTTGATCAACGCGTTCTCGACGAACGTGGTGCCAGTTTCGGGCACGTCGTCCACGCCCAGCGCGCGCTGCGGCACGATTTCCAGCGGCAGGTCGGCGAGCATCGCCTGCAGCTCGACGAGCTTGCCGGCATTGCCGCTGGCCAGCACCAGGCGCGTGCGCGTGGACGCGTCCATGTCAGCGCGCCAGCGCCGCGCGTTGCAGCGCGACCAGTTCGGCGACCCCGGCTTCGGCCAGGCCCAGCATCGCGTCCATCTCGGCGCGACGGAACGCGTGGCCTTCTGCCGTGCCCTGGATCTCGATGAAGCCGCCGCCGTCGTTCATCACGACGTTCATGTCGGTGTCGCAGTCGCTGTCTTCGGCGTAGTCGAGGTCGAGTACCGGCACGCCGCGGTAGACGCCCACCGAGACCGCGGCGATCGCGCCGTGGACCGGGTCCCGGCCGAGTTCGCGACGCGCCTGCAGCACGCGGATCGCATCGACCAGCGCGACATAGGCGCCGGTGATCGCGGCGGTGCGGGTGCCGCCGTCGGCCTGCAGTACATCGCAGTCGAGGGTGATGGTGCGTTCGCCCAGCGCACGACGGTCGACACAGGCACGCAGGCTGCGGCCGATCAGCCGCTGAATCTCCAGCGTCCGCCCGCCCTGCTTGCCGCGCGCGGCCTCGCGGTCGTTGCGGGTGTTGGTGGCGCGCGGGAGCATGCCGTATTCGGCGGTGACCCAGCCCTCGCCCTTGCCGCGCAGGAACGCGGGCACGCGGTTTTCGACGCTGGCGGTGCACAGCACGCGGGTGTCGCCGAAGCTCACCAGCACCGAACCCTCGGCATGGCGGGTGAAGCCGCGCTCGAAGCGCACCTCGCGCAGTTGGTCGGGCGCGCGGCCGCTCGGGCGGGAAGAATCGGACATGTCGGGTCGCTGCAGGAAAACGGGGGGCGATTCTAGCAGCCGCCCCGCAAGCCCCGGTTCGCGTCGGCTCGGCACCGGCGCCCTTCAGGCATACTGCCGCGCTCTATCGAGCTTGATTTTCGGGACCGCCATGATCCGCAGCATGACCGCCTTCGCCTCGGGCGAACGCACCACGCCCTGGGGCACGCTGAGCTGCGAGTTGCGCGCGGTCAATCACCGGTTCCTGGAGCTGGGCACGCGGATGCCTGAAGAACTGCGGGCGCTGGAGCCGGTGCTGCGCGAGCGCATTGCCGCGCGCGTCTCGCGCGGCAAGCTGGATCTGGGCCTGCGCCTGCGCCCGGTCGAGGGCGGCGGCGAGCTGCAGCTCAACCGCGCGCTGCTCGACCAGCTCGGCCAACTGGCGCAGGAGCTGCGCAACGGCTTTCCTGAATTGCGGGCCAGCCTGACCGAGCTGTTGCAGTTCCCTGGCGTGCTGCAGTCGCGCGGCGTGGACCCGGCAGCGTTGCAGGTCGAGGTGGTGGCGCTGCTCGACGAGGTGCTCGACGGCTTCATCGCCGCGCGCGAGCGCGAGGGGGCTAAGCTCGTGGCCGCGACACTGGAACGGGTCGACGGCATCGCCGCAATTGCCGCCCAGGTGCGCACGCTGATGCCGGCGATCCGCGACGGCCAGCGGGCCAAACTGCAGGCGCGGCTCGACGACCTGGCCCAGCCGGTCGATCCGGGCCGCATGGAGCAGGAACTGGTGCTGTGGTTGCAGAAGCTCGACGTCGACGAGGAACTCGACCGGCTCGATAGCCATGTGGACGAGATCCGTCGTGTGTTCGCGCAGCGCGAGCCGGTCGGTCGCCGGCTCGATTTCCTGCTGCAGGAGTTCAACCGCGAAGCCAATACGCTCGGCTCAAAGTCGGTCGACAAGCGCAGCTCGCAGGCCGCGATCGAGTTGAAGGTGCTGATCGACCAGATCCGCGAACAGGTGCAGAACATCGAGTAGCGTTTCGAGAGGATGTCATGCCATCCCAAAGAGACCTATGAGTCCGCTGTTCAACGTGGGTTTTGTCTCATCAAGCATGTGATCTTCGGCAAGCGGTTGAACTCCCCGTGATCGCATTTCCGGCCATTGTCGGATCCAGTCGACAACGCCCAGTCAGGCTGAATGGTCAATTTTCGATATTTTCCCAAATTGGGAAATTTGGAGTATCGTGCTGGTCGACAACACCTCGGTGGATACCAGCATGGAACTCCCTCTGGATTTGGCTCAGCTTCAAACGACGCCCGCTGCGGACGTCAAAGTGAAGGGGTGGCCGAGCCTCATGCGCAAGGTGCGCGCGAGCGGAGCCATCGTCATCACCAACCACAACCATCCCGATGCTGTTGTGGTGGACGTGAACGAGTATCAGCGGCTGGTCGCGCATGCGAACGCGGCATCCGGGGCTAACCTGCGCGCGCAGTCGCTGCGGGCGTTGCAGTTGCGGTTCGATGAGCACCTGTCATCGCTGAAGGACGGCTCGGGACTGTCCAAGGTGCTGGGTAGGCCTGCTCATAAGGGCAGGAAGATTGCGTTGGGAAGCTCGCGCTAGCCTGTGGGCCGGATCTTGGTTTTGGCAGGGATCAACGGCGCCGGCAAGAGTTCGCTGCTGGGCGCGATGCTGCGGGAGGATGGAGCCAACTGGTTCAACCCTGACTCCTTCACTCAGGCGTTGGTGGAGGCAGGATGGCCCCCCGATGAGGCGAACGCCGAGGCGTGGCAGGAAGGGGTGAGGCGCCTGCGTGAAGCGATTGCCAATGGGGCCGACTATGCGTTCGAGACCACCCTCGGCGCGAGAACGATTCCCCAGTTGCTGCGTGAGGCTTGCAACCTTCACGAGGTCACGGTCTGGTTCTGCGGGCTGGAAAGCGCAGAGCTGCATATCGAGCGCGTCGCCGCCCGCGTGGCGGCTGGTGGCCACCATATCGCCGAGGACAAGATCCGCGGTCGTTACGATTCGTCCAGGGCAAACCTGATAGCGCTGATTCCCTATCTGGCAACGCTGCGCGTTTACGACAACAGTCGACCGCCCGATGCCGACGGCCGTGTTGAACCGCTGCTTGTTTTGGACATGGACCGCGAGGGCATTGGCTACCCAGTGAGGCCAGAGGATCTGGCGCAAACCCCACAATGGGCGAAGGCGATCGTCATGGCGGCCTTGGACGTACACTCGCCCGTCTGAGCGGATAGGCATTCACTCGGACGATGCCTTGCATAGTGTCGTCTGTGGGGATACCAAAGCGCGGGGCCGATAATCGGGGATTGACCGGCATGCGTGACACCGTCGCGAGATTTGGCCGGCCTTCCATCGGATCGCTGGGCGGTGCGATTGCGCGCGGTTCAAACCGCGCCGCGGGTCAGAACCGCAGACGCGCGCCGATCGAGTAGTAGCGCCCCAGCACGTCGTAGTAGGCCGAGAACGCCGATGAGGCGGGCGGGCCCTTGTCGAGCACGTTGTTGATGTTGGCGTAGAGCTCCAGGTCCGAATCGGTGAAGCCCGCGGTCTGAATGCTCATGCCCAGGTCGAAATAGGTGACGCTGCCGATGTGGTTGTTGACGATGTCCACGGCCGAGTTGTAGTTGCCCGACGAGATGTGGCGGGCCCGCAGGTTGGCGCCGAAGGTGTCGCCGCGATAGGCGAGGGTATTGGTCACGCGCAGTCGCGGGATGCCGGGTCCGGAGAACGCCGAGCCCTGGGAGCCGACGTAGCTCAGCTTGACTTCGCCGTCGTCGGTGGTCAGTGCATTGATCCAGGTCGCCAGCGCGCGCCATTGCACCCGCCCGCCTGCCGAGGGCACGAGCCGTGAGGCCGGAAACGTGTAGAGGATTTCGGCATCGATGCCGTCGGTCTTGTACTGCGCGAGATTGACGGGCGTGGAACGGATCAGCTCGATGCTGCCGTTCGCATCCCGGGTGATGCGGCCGCACAGCACCTGGTTGCCGCGTGCGCAGCGGTTGACCACTTCCTGCACGCCCAGCGACATGATCACGTCGTTGATGGTGATGTCGAAGTAGTCGATCGAGATGTCCAGGCCTTCGGTGAACTGCGGCGTCCAGGCGATGCCGAAGGTCGTGGTGTCGGCTTCTTCCGGAGTCAAACCGGGATTGCCGCCGCTGATGACCTGGGCCTGCACGGTCTGACCGGTGATGGGGTCGGCGACGTTGTTCCAGCCGGTCAGCGCAGTGGTGAACAGTTCGGTGAGGTTGGCCGAGCGGATGTCGCGCGAGCGCGTGGCGCGTGCGCGCAGTCCCGGCAGGAACTCGTTGGTTGCGCCGGCCTTCCAGGACCAGATCGAGCCGGTGGTGTCGTAGTCGCTGATCCGCGCCGCGGCATTGAACTCGAGCTTGTTGAGTCCCGGCACATCGCGCACCAGCGGCACCAGGATCTCGCCGAAGGCCTCCTTGACGCGGAAGGCGCCGAACATCGAGGCGTGACTGAACGAGCGGAACGCGCCGGCCGCGTCGAGCGCGCCTGCGGTGCTCTGCTGCCACTCCCGGCGCGCTTCCACGCCGAGCGCGACCGAGACATCACCGGCGGGCAGGGTCCAGGGGTCGCCGTGCAGGCTGAGGCCGCCAGCATCGAGCTTGATCAGCGTCTCCTGCGTGGGCGCGCCGGTGACGTAGGCGATGGCCTCGGCCGACGGCGACCCACTGCCGAACAGATTGATCGGCACGCAATCGGTGGTCGGATCGGTCAGGGCCACGCGACAGATCGGTTGGCCGGTCGTGGGACTGAGCACCGAATCGACCGCGCGCGCGTAGTTGTCGCGCAGCAGGAAGCCCGGGTTGCGCATGTCCTGGCGGTACTCGCCATGCGTGTAGTACGAGCGCCATGTCCAGCCAGCGCCGAGCGCGCCGTCGATCGCCAGCGTGGCTTCAGTGGTCTTGCGCTGGAAGTCGATCGTCGCGTACGCAAAGTCGGAATTGAACCGGCCCATCTGGAACGACGACTCGCCGGCCGCGGCCAGCGCATCGCGCACCGGCGTGGGGAGGAACGCGTTGTCGGCCGAGATCCGCAGGCGCGTACTGCCACGGTTGTGGTCGCCGAACCAGGGGTAGTCGTTGTACATCCGCGAATGCCGGACATCGAGCGTGAGCCGGGTGTCGTCGGTCAGGTCGAAGTACGCGGTGCCCATCGTGCTGTAGCGCCGCTGCGGCGTGACCAGCGGGCTGAAGTGGTCCGCGCTCGGGCCGTTGCCGCCGACCATCTGCGTGCCGACCACGCGTCCGTACTCGAACGGACGCAAGGATCCGTCCGGCTCGAAGGCCTGGCCGGCGAGCGCGCCCGACAGGATCAGGCCGCCATAGGCGGCGTCGGCGATCGACACGCCGTGGGTGAGCACGAAGCGGCCGTTGCCGTCGGGCAGCGTCGCCCAACCGGCGACATCCGGCCGGCGCGACCTGGGCACCAGGCCGTCGTTGTCGAGGAACTCGGCGCCCAGCACCAAGTGGCCGCGGCCGCCGAACAGCTCGTGACCGAAGGCGGCCTCGAAGCGCCGCTCGTTGGCGCCGCCGCGGTCGGAGATGCCGAACTGCGTGCCGAGCTTGGTGCCGACGAAGGTCCGGTCGATGGCGATGTTGACCACGCCGCTGACTGCGCCCGAACCCCATGCGGCCGAGGCGCCGCCGGTGACGATGTCCGCGCCCTGCACCATGATCGTGGGAATGGTGTTGAGGTCGTTGGTGCTGGAGAAGCGGCGGCCGTCGATCAGCACCAGCGTGCGGTTGACGCCGAGCGCGCGCAGGTCGACGGGTGCCGACCCGGCGTCGGTATTGGTGCCGGTGGTCTGCGGCGACACGCCAGCGCGGAACTGGGGCAGGTCGTTGAGGGCGGCGGCGATGTTGGGCCGCGCGCCGATGCCCAGGTCCTGCGCGCTGAGGCTCGTGGTCGGCGTGGGCGCGTCGAAGCCGGGGCGGTCGAGCCGGGACGACGAGGCCCGGACCTGCACTGTGTCGAGATTGGTTGCCGCATTGCCCGACGTCGCGCCGACGGCCGCGCCGGATGTCCCGGCGCCGTCGTCCGGCAGCCGGATCAGGATCGATCCGTTCTCTTCGGTGACGTCCAGCGCCGTGCCCCGGAGCAGCGCCTCGAATGCAGCGCGCGGTTCCAGCAGGCCGTTGACGCCTTCGGTGCGCAGGCCTCTGACCTGGCGCGCCGGATAGATCGCATTGACGCCGAACTGTCTGGCCAGCGTGTCGAGGCCCTCTGCAAGGTCGCCCGCGGCGACCTCCACCTGGCGGGGCTCGGCCGCGATCGCCGCCGAGCTCGACAGGACCGACAGTGCAGCGAGAACGGCGGCATGGATGAGGCGGTAACGCGGACGATTCGAACGTGGCATGGCCGTCCCGGGAATCGGCTCGATGTCGAGCCGTTGATTGGAACGTCGAGTGGGCGCGGTGCTTCCGGCAACGCATCTGTGTGCAGACTTCTGTCGCCCGGCCGGGCGATGGACATCAGGCATCGGTGCCCAACGCGGGCGGACGTCGCGTTGCGATCCACGGCGATGCCTGTTCGTAGGCGTGCGCCACCTGCAGTACGGCCAGGTCGGCATGCGTCGGGCCGATGATCTGCAGGCCGAGCGGCAGCTCATCGGGTCCACCGAAGCCCGCCGGTACCGCCAGCGCCGGCAGGCCCGCCATCGTCGCCGGCAACGTCACCTCCATCCAGCGGTGATAGCTGTCCATCGGCGTGCCGGCGATCTCGCGCGGCCAGTGCTGCTCGACATCGAACGGGAACACCTGTGCGGTGGGCAGCACCAGGAAATCGAACTGCTCGAACGCCTTGCGGAATGCTTCGTAGATCCGCGTGCGTCCGGCTTGCGCATCGGCGATGCGCTCGGGCGTGAGTTGCTTGAAGCCCTCGACCTCCCACAGGGCCTCGGGCTTCATCATCGCGCGTTTGGCCGGATCGGCGGCGTAGGCGCGCAGGTCGTCACCCACCGACAGGTGACGCAGCGTCACGGCGGTGCGCCACATCGCCTCGGCCGGCTCTTCGAGCGTGGCCGGGTCCACGCGCATGCCGATGGCCTGGAACGCCGAGAGTGCGCGCTCGCAGGCCTCGAGCAGACCGGCTTCCATCGGCAGTGCGCCGCCCAGATCGCCCAGCCAGCCGATCCGCCGGCCGGTCCAGTCGCGTGCCAGCGGCTGGGCGAAGATCGCCGGATCGTCCTTGAGCGAAAACGGTGCACGGGGATCGGCGCCGGCCTGGACCGAGAGCATCAGCGCCAGGTCGGCCACGGTGCGCGCCATCGGTCCGGAGGTGGCGTAGGTCTGGCTGAAGACGTCACTGGATGGTGCGGAGGGCACACGCCCGAACGACGGCCGGAAGCCGAA
The DNA here is from genome assembly GCF_039674545.1 of Luteimonas sp. TWI382. Taxonomy (NCBI): domain Bacteria; kingdom Pseudomonadati; phylum Pseudomonadota; class Gammaproteobacteria; order Lysobacterales; family Lysobacteraceae; genus Luteimonas; species Luteimonas sp. TWI382. The sequence goes on along the minus strand of NZ_JBDJNS010000030.1, from coordinate 15,265 downwards.
CACGTTGTTCCAGCCCGCCGGATTGCGCAGTGAGCCGCCGAAATCGCTGCCGTCGCCCAGCGGCGTCATCCGCAGCGCGAGCGCGACGGCGCTGCCGCCGGAACTGCCGCCGGCCGACTTGCGCGGGTCGTAGGCGTTGCGGGTCACGCCGAACACCGGGTTGTAGCTGTGCGAGCCGAGCGCGAACTCCGGCACGTTGGTCTTGCCGGTGAAGATCGCACCGGCGTTGCGCATCCGCGACACCACCAGCGAGTCGGCCGCGGGCACGTTGTCGCGCAGCAGCGGCGAGCCTTGCGTGCTGCGCATGCCGCGCACCGGCGCGGTGTCCTTCACCGCGTGCGGAAACCCGTGCAAGGGCCCGTGGAAGCGCCCCTTCGCCGCGTCCTCGTCCTGCGCCGCGGCCTGCCGCAGCAGCAGGTCGGGATCGACCGACGAGACGATGGCGTTGAAGCGTGGATTGAGCACCGACAGTCGCGAGAGATAAGCGGTCATCGTGTCGCGCGCCGAGACGCTGCGCTTGCGGATCGCCGCTGCGAGGTCCACGGCGGACAGATCCAGCACATCATCGCTTGGCCGTGCGAACACCGCGCCGGCGCCGCCGGCCGCATACGCCGCCACTGCGGCGGCCCCCATCTTCAATGCCGTGCGCCGTGTCACCGGCATGCAAGCCGCCCCTGGATCATGTGCGTCCCCGTGCCCGGCCCGGAAGGGGCCGCTGCCAGTGGAGTCGAACGACGGCGCGCTTTCCGGCTATCGATCTGCGCGTCGATGCATCGCGGCGCCGTGAGGCGTGCGACGCGCGGGGTCCATCGAGGTGCTAGAGATGGCGGTCGAGCCAGTCCAGTACGCGCTCGAGCACGTCGCGTTCGTGCTCGCGTGCCTCGAACCAGTGCGGCCCGCGCGGATAGCGCACCATCTCCACCGGCGTGCCGTTGACCAGCAGCGCACGATGGAACTGCTCGCCCTGCGAGATCGGCACGCGCCGGTCGTCCTCGCCGTGCAGCACCAGCACCGGCACCGTAACGTGCTGGGCGCTGCGGATCGGCGAGTTGCGGTCGTAGAGGGCGCGCTGTTCGAGCACGTTGCCGAAGTAGCCGGGCAGATACTCGTAGGGCACGTCGGTGGTCAGGGCCATCACGGCGGTATCGATGACGGCCGCGCCGACGATCGCCGTGCGGAAGCGGTCGCTGTGGCCGACCGCCCAGGCCGACAGGTAGCCGCCGTAGCTCCAGCCGCCGATGGCCACGCGCGCGGGGTCGGCGATGCCCTCTTCCTGGATCGCGTCCAGCCCGTCGAGCACGTCCTGAAATGGACCGTCGCCCCAGTCGCCGCGCGCCAGCGAAGTGAACGCGTCGCCTTGCCCGTACGAGCCGCGTGGATTGGGCAGCAGCACTGCGTAGCCGCGCATGGCCAGCGATTGCGCCCAGTCGTGCCAGGATCCCAACCAGCCCGACAGCCAGGCATCGGCCGGCCCGCCGTGCGCCTGTACCAGCGTCGGCAGGCGCGTACCGGGCCGCCAGTCGGACGGGAGTACGAGCACGCCGTGGATTTGCCGGCCGTCGCGTGAGCTTGTCCAGACGAGGTCGCGGACCTGGCCCAGCGGCCAGGCGCGCACCTGCGGATTGGTGTTGGTCAGCCAGGTCACGTGCCCGCCGCCCAGCATGTCGGCTTCCGACAGGGTGCCGACCTCGGGTGGATGGTCCGCGCGGCCATGGGCGAGCGCGACCCGGCCGTTGCGTGCCAGGCTCAGGCCGCGGACTGGCCCCTGCAGTTCGACCAGCTCCACGACCTCGCCGTCGCTTGGGGCGATCGCCAGCAGTTGCGGCCGCACGCCGCGCAGGCCGATCCCCACCAGCGTGCCGTCCTCGCGCCACTGCAGCGTGCGCAGCGTGCCGGGCCAGGTCGTCGCGAGCGCGACGTGGGTGTCGGTGGCAGGGGCATAGACCATCCGGGTGGCGGTGTGCCCATGCGGGCCGAGTTGTCCGTACAGCAGCCGGGTGCCGTCGGGCGACCAGGCCAACGGCCCGCCGGAGGCGCGCGCGGTGACCGTGCCCAGCACGCCGCCGTCCTCGGCCGATATCAGCACGACCCGCGAGCGGTACCACATGGCCCCGAGCCCGACCTCGTCGGAGACCCGCAGCGCGAACGTGCGGCCGTCCGGCGACCAGGCCAGGTCCTGGACCTGCAGGTCTGGCGGGGTCAGCGCCCGGGCATTGCGGCCGTTCGCATCGGTCAGCCACAGCCGCGTGAACTGCGCATCGCGACCGACCTGGATTGCGTCGTCCTTGCGCGCGAGCCGGGCGGCGCGCTCGGGCGCGGGCGGGTCGATCGCCAGATAGGCCACGCGCGTGCCGTCGGTCGACCACGAGAACGCAGTGACGTCGCCAGCCGACGCGGTCAGCGGGCGCGGCGTCGCGCCGTCTGCGGCCGTGGCCCAGACTTGGCTCGATGCTCGTGGTGCCGTCGTATCCACGTCCGGCGCGGCGCGTGTGGATAAAAAGCCCAGGCGTGTGCCGTCGGGCGACCAGCGCGGCATCCGGTCGGCGGCGGCGTCCGGCGCAGCGAGTTCCACCGATGCGCTGCGGCCATCGCTGGCCACACGCCAGATGCGGCGCAGGTTCGACGCACCCGCCGGGCGCGGCGTCTCCACCGTGTAGGCGATGGTGCTGCCGTCAGGGCTGATCTGCGGATCGCTGACCTCCTTGAGGTCGACGACCTGCGCCGCGGACGGCGCGCCGTCGCGCGCCTGCAGCGGCAGCGCGCAGGCCATCGCGATGCAGATGCCGATCGATGCGCGTAACGCCAGCGCGCGCAGCGACCGACGTGCGCGCAGGGCGGCGCGGCCCCCTTCGGCATCGGACGCGCGCGGGGTCGCGTGCGCGTCGCGGCCTGGTTCGAATCTCGGCATGAGGTCTCGGTCTCGGGCCCGGAACGGGGCCGCCAGCTTAGGAAGTCGAACGATCGCGGACATTCCGGTAAGTGGGCGCCATCGAGGCGCCGGTGTTGCGCGTCACTGGCGCGCGGTCAGCACGATGCGGTCGTCTTCGGTCCGGGCCTGGACCGGGAAGCCTTGCTGGATCAGGCTGACGAACGCATCGAGTTCGGTGGCGCGGAAGATGCCGCCCACGCGCAGTGCGCCGACCGCCGGATCCTCGACGACCAGCTTGCGGGCGTTGTAGCGATTGAACTCTGCGATCGCTTCGGCCATCGGGGTGTCGCGGAAGACCAACTGACCGGTGCGCCAGCTCAGGTCCTGGGCGAGCTCCACCGGCGAGCGCGCGCGCACCAGCACCGCATCGCCCTGTGTGCGCGCCGCCATGCCCGCCTCCAACAGTGGGGCTTGCAGCACCTCGTCAGGACCACCTGCGGTTTCGATCCGGACGCGGCCCTCGGTGACCACGACCTGCACGTCGTCGCCGTCGCGCCGCACCGAAAACGCGGTGCCCACCGCGATGATCCGCGTGTCGCCTGCCTCGACGACGAACGGCCGGGTCGGATCCTTGGCCACCTCGAAGAAGGCTTCGCCCTGGCGCAGGCGCACGCGCCGGTCGTCGCCGGCCATGTCGACGCGCAGGCGGCTGTCGGTGTTGAGCGTGAGCCGCGAGCCGTCCGGCAGCGCGACGGCCTCCAGCGCGCCGATGCGGGTGGCGTAGACGTCCCCGCGCGACCAGGACAACTGCACCAGCGCGGCCAGGCCGAGGACGCAGGCCACGCTGGCCGCGAGCGCCAGACCGGGCAGGCGCCGGCGCCGTGTGCGGACCTCGACGTTGGGCGGCGCCGCGGCGCGCACCGGTTCCGGCGCGGTGCCGGCTTGCCCCAGCAGCGCCTGCAGCCGGCCCACTTCCTGCCAGGCGCCCTTGAAGCGGTAGTAGGCCGCGCGGTGGCCCGCCGACTGCGCCAGCCAGGTCTCGAGCTCGGCGGCGTCGCGCTCGCTCCAGGGGCCGTTGTCCTGCCGCAGCAGCCAGGCGGCCGCGGCCTGCTCGTCGCGTTCCCTATCGCCCATAACGCGTTGCCATCCTTGTCCACGTGTCGTCGGTGTCGCGGCTGTCGGCGGACTTGCCGTACAGCGCCTCGGCCAGCAGGGCGATGCCGCGCATCAGGTGTTTTTCGACGGTCGCTTCGGCGATCCCCAAGCGGCGGGCGATCTCCTTCTGCGGAAGATCCTCGATCCGGCGCATCCACACGACCTGACGACAGCGTGGCGGCAGGCGTCGGAACAGGGTCGACAGGCGGTGCATCTGTTCGCGGCCGGCGGCGCGCCGCTCCGGCGACAGTTCGTCGATCAGCACATTCAGGCTGTCCACGTCGGCCAACAGGTCGAAGGCCACGATGCGCTCGCGGCGCACGCGGTCCACCAGCAGCTTGCGCGCCACGTCGAACAGGAATGCCTTGGGCGAGTGCGGGCGCTGACGTTCGGCGGCCAGCAGGACCCGGATGTAGATGTCGTGCCGGATGTCCTGCACTTCGTTGGGGTGCACCCATTTGCGTGCCAGGAAGCGGACGAGCGCGGCCTCGTGAGGCAGGATCTCGCGCTGGAACCAGGTCTCCAATGCAGTGTCCATCGCGCCGCCGTTCCGCGCTCCCCGCGCGGTTCGTCTCCGACGCTATCCCATGCGCCGGGCAAAATCGATTGGAGGAACCCGCCCCCTCGTTCGACTCCGGCTCCAATGCCGGGCCGGCCGCTGGTAGGTGTGCCCTGGCCTGCGCACCGCGACGGGCCGGCACGTAAAGCGGTACGATGCGCGGCTTTCCGGGCGCCGGAGCCAGGCGTGACCCATCGCGAACCCGCACCCCAGATCGCCGCGGCGCCCATGCGCGGCACGCTGTTCATCGTCGCGGCGCCATCGGGCGCCGGCAAGTCGAGCATCGTCAACGCCTGCCTGTCGCGCGATCCGGACATTGCGCTGTCGATCTCGTTCACCTCGCGCCCGCCACGGCCGGGCGAGCGCCACGCCGAGCACTACCATTTCGTCGGCAAGGACACTTTCCAGCAGATGATCGAGGCGGGCGAGTTCTTCGAGCACGCGCTGGTGCACGGCGACTGGAAGGGCACCGCCCGGCAGTCGGTGGAACCGCAACTGGCCGCCGGCAAGGATGTCCTGCTGGAGATCGACTGGCAGGGCGCGCGGCAGGTCCGGGCGCTGGTGCCCGAGGCGGTCAGCGTCTTCATCCTGCCGCCCTCGCGCGAGGCGCTCGACCAGCGGATGCGCAAGCGCGGCCAGGACAGCGAGGCGGTGATGGCCCAGCGCCTGGCGGCCGCGCAGGAGGAGATGTCGCATTACGACGAGTTCGACTACCTGGTGGTCAACGAGGACTTCGATCGTGCGGTCGACGAGATGTGCGCGATCTTCAGCGCCAGCCGTCTGCGCCGCGAGCGCCAGGCCGAGCGCCACGCCGGGCTCATCGCAAGGCTGCTGTCGGGGCATTGATCGGCCCGTTTGCGCGCATCGTGTGGCGCAAGTGCTTGATCTTAATTTCTTGACTCTGGTTGTTTCGCCGTGGTAGGAAACGGTCAGCCGAAATTTATCTTGAGATCAAGGAGGATGTCGTGTCAAGACCGCTTGCATCGCTATTTATTGCTTTGATTTCATTAGTAATTTTTACTGGGCCAGTACATGCTCAGGTGTTAGAATCGGTCACGGTGCATGCTGATCCTAGTAATTCGAGATTCTCGATTAGCCGATCCGATGGCATTAATTTCGTGGTCGATGGGTTGTCGCGCAAGGTTTATGTAGCAAATCCTGCCGCAACTCTAGCTGAGTTCTCGTTTTGGGATGCGCTCCCGTATGCGGAGCCAGATGCGGAGAGACGTCAGAGTTTTCTTCAGGCGCTGGATGTTGGTCTCGCTAATCATCTGTTTGCTGGGTATGGAGCGTATATTTTTCCGGGCGATACAGATCCGATTTGTTGGGACAGTGATGAGTGCCATGTAAATGGCGGCGGCGAAGTTTCTGTTCTGAGCTCTAGTGCTGATCAGGATGCTGAATTGCCTAAGCCCATTGATTTGGATCCGGTCGTAGTGACGGCGATGCGTCCCGTTATTGTTTCGCCTTTTGGTGGGGCGAACTACATGACGGGATACTTGGGAAGTTATGACAATCAGATTAACAGTTTTGATTATCAGCAATGTTATGCGATGGAGTATGCAATATTTGAAGCTCAGCAGCGGTCCGCGTGTGCGTCCATGTCAAATGCGGGGATTACGTTCGTGGCTTCATTGGCAATAGGTCTTGCTGCCTGTAAGGGCACGGTTGGTTTAGCTTGTGCAGGGTCGCTGCTGCTCGTGGCCGCGGCATGGGACAACCTGAGTCAGGCAGATGCTACGTGTGCGCAGGTTTTCAGTCATCCAACCAATTGTCTGGTGAACTGATATGGGAATCCAGATTTGGTTTTTGCTCGCGGCGTTTGGTATAGGTCTAGGCTTGGTGCTGAATTTTGTTCTCAAGCGCAGGCCTGAGTGGAGAGTATCCGCTATTTCGTTTGGTTTTGGTTTCGTATTGTGCGGGGTTTTGATGTCGATAATAGATCGGATACTAGGCGCTAAGGCATTTTGGTAGCAGGTTGGGCCTGAGCTTCGCATGGTTTGGGATTAAATGTTTTTCTAATTTGCGTCGTGAATCTGCTGTCTGATTTTTCTAGTTTCTATCTGGCGTTTGGTTTAGAGAATTTAGCCCGCACTGGAGCTTCCCGGCTTGAGGGGCGCTGCTTTGCCGCCCATATCGCTAGCGACGCCTACTTCGGTGCGGAGCTTTGGATGATTTTTCCTGCGCCTTGCGCGGCGGGCCGTCCGGCCGTATCATGCTCGGCCCTTTTCCCCGAATTCGCGCGACCCGCGCCGGTCGCCGGGAGCCCGCATGGCCCGCATCACCGTAGAAGATTGCCTGGAAGTCGTCGACAACCGCTTCGAGCTGGTCATGATGGCCGCCAAGCGTGCGCGTCAGCTCGCCAATGGCGTCGAGGCCCAGCTCGACAACAGCGAGAACGACGACAAGCCGACCGTCCTGGCGCTGCGCGAGATCGCCGCGCGCCGGATCGACCAGCCGTTCATCGACGCGGTCGACAAGTCCGAGCGCGAGCGCAAGGAGCGCGAGGCGCTGGAATGGGCGGCCGCTGAAGTGGTCGCCGACGAGGACATGGCCAAGGGCGACGATCTGTGATCGTGCCGCGCTGACGCGTCCCGCGTCGCGCAGTGGTGTGTCGACGGCCCCGCTTTCGAGCGGGGTCGTTGCGTTTTGGCCGTCCCATTGTCGGGGCGTGGTGGCTGGCCCTGTCCGCGGCGCGGCCCGGTTCACAAACGTCGACCTTGCCCGTAGGCTTCCGGGATGACGCCCGCCCCTCCCGCCAGCCTCGTCACGCCGGACGTTTCCGGCGACGACGCGCTGCCCGATTACGTCCGCGACCTCGACCGCGCCGCGCTTTATCTGCCCGATGAGCAGCGCGCGCTGTTGCGGCGTGCATGGGAGGTGGGCGCGGCGGCGCATGCCGGGCAGATGCGCAAGTCCGGCGAGCCCTACATCACCCATCCGGTCGCGGTGGCCCGAGTGCTGGCCGAGCAGAAGGTCGACGTCGAGACGCTGGTCGCGGCGATCCTGCACGACACCATCGAGGACACGCCGCTCACGCGCGATCAACTCGCCGAACAGTTCGGTGAGCCGGTGGCCGAACTCGTCGATGGCGTGACCAAGCTCGACAAGCTCAACTTCAGCAGCCGGCAGGAAGCCGATGCCGAGAGCTTCCGCAAGATGATGCTGGCGATGGCGCGCGACCTGCGCGTGATCCTGATCAAGCTTGCCGACCGCCTGCACAACATGCGCACGCTCGGCGCGCAGCCCGGTCCTTCGCGCGAGCGCATCGCGCGCGAAACCCTGGAGGTCTACGCGCCGATCGCCCAGCGGCTGGGCATGAACCGGATCAAGGCCGAACTGCAGGATCTGGGGTTCCATGCGCTGCATCCGATCCGCCACAGAGTGCTCGAGAAGCGCATCCGCAATCAGCCGCTGGTGCGGCGCGAGGCGCTGGCGAGCATCGAAGCGCAACTGGCGCAGCGCCTGACCAGCGCAGGCCTGCAGTACCGGCTCGTGGGGCGGGTGAAATCGCCCTGGAGCATCTACAACAAGATGCAGGGCGAGGGAAAGACGTTCACCCAGGTCATGGACGTGTTCGGCTACCGGATCATCGTCGGCAACGCCGCCGATTGCTACCACGCGCTGGGCATCGCCCACGCCGTGTTCAAGCCGCTCGATGGGCGCTTCCGCGACTTCATCGCAATCCCGAAGGCCAACGGCTACCAGTCGCTGCACACCGTGCTATTCGGGCCTTACGGCGCGCCGATCGAAGTGCAGATCCGGACCGAGGAGATGGACCTGATCGCCGAGCGCGGCATCGCCGCGCACTGGGCCTACAAGCACGGCGGCGAGGGGCCCAACAGCGCTCAGTCGCGTGCGCACTCGTGGATTGCCGGCCTGCTGGAATCCCAGCGCACGACCGGCTCGTCGCTGGAGTTCCTGGAGAACGTCAAGGTCGACCTGTTCCCCGACGAGGTCTACCTGTTCACGCCCAAGGGCGACATCATGTCGTTGCCGCGCAACTCGACTGCGCTCGACTTCGCCTACGCGGTGCACACCGACATCGGCAACCAAGCGGTCGCCGCGCGGGTGGACGGCAAGCTGGTGCCACTGCGCACGCAGCTTGCGAGCGGCCAGCGGGTGGAGATCGTCACCGCCAAGTCGTCGATGCCGCGGCCGCAATGGCTGGAGTTCGTGGCCACCGGCAAGGCCCGGACCGCGATCCGTGCCCAGCTCAAGCAACTGCAGCACGAGGACGCAGTGCAACTGGGCCATCGCATGCTCGACCGCGCGCTGGAGGGCCTGGGCACCTCGCTCGACCGGCTGCCGCAGGAACGGCTCGACACCTATCTGGCCGAGGCGCGCTATCCGCGGCTCGAGGAGCTGATGGCCGACATCGCGCTGGGCAATTGGATGCCGGCGCAGGTCGCGTCGGCCCTGGCGCAGCACGATGCCGATACCGATGGCGACCGGCCGGCGGCGCGGGCCGGCGAGACGATCCGGATTCGCGGCGACGAGCGCGGCGTCATCGCGTTCGCCAATTGCTGCATGCCGATCCCCGGCGACGACATCATGGGCTACCACACCACCGGACGCGGCATCGTCGTGCATCGGCTGGACTGCCCCAATGTCGCCGAGTTCCGTAAGTCGCCCGAGCGCTGGGTCGCGATCGACTGGGACCGCGAGGTCGTCGGCGACTACAACGTCGCGCTGCGCATCGAGGTCGAGAACCATCCCGGCGTGCTGGCACAGGTGGCCGCGGCGATCGCGCGTGCGCACTCCAACATCGACGGCGTCGAGTACCTTGAGCGCGACAGCACGGTCGCCGCGATCCGGTTCTCGATCGAGGTCAAGCATCGCAAGCACCTGGCCGATGTCATCCGCCGCACCCGGCGCCTGCCGGTCGTCCACGGCGTGCAGCGCATGTAGGCCGCGGCTGTCCGGGCGACCGCGCACGGGCATCGCCCTACAATGGCCGGATCATCCATCGGAGTTCCGCCATGCCCCGCACGCCCATCAGCACCCAGGACGCACCCGCCGCGATCGGCCCGTACTCCCAGGCCGTCCGTGCCGGCGACACCGTGTACTTCTCCGGGCAGATTCCGCTCGATCCGGTGACTGGGGAGATTGTCGAGGGCGACATCTCGGCGCAGGCACGCCGCGCATTCGACAACCTCAAGGCCGTGACCGAAGCGGCCGGCGGCAGCATGGCCGACATCGTGCGCGTGGGCCTGTACGTCACCGATCTGGGCGAGTTCGCGCAGGTCAATGCGGTGATGGCCGACTACTTCGACGCGCCGTATCCCGCACGCTCGACGATCGAAGTGCCGGCGCTGCCCAAGGGCGCGCGCTTCGAGGTCGATGCGGTGATGGTGCTCGCCTGATCCCAGGCGTGCCGCGCAGATGAACAGGCCGGCGCTCGCCGCTGCCGGCGCCGCGTCGGTCTCGACGCTGCCCGGCGTCGGCCCGAAGGTCGCCGACAAGCTGGCTGCACGCGGGCTGGCCACGGTCGGCGACCTGTGGCTGCACCTGCCGCGCCAGTACGAAGACCGGACCCGGGTCGTGCCGATCCGCGCGCTGCGCGGCGGCGTACCGGCCCAGGTGCAGGGTCGGGTCGAGGCGGTGGAGCGCGCGTTCCGCCGGCGTCCGATGCTGCGTGTCGCGATCGGCGACGGATCGGGGGCGACGCTGGGGCTGCGCTTCTTCCATTTCCGCGCGGCCCAGCTGGCGCAGTTCGCGGTCGGCACGCAGCTGTGCGTCTACGGCACGCCGCGGCCGGGGCAGCACGGCCTGGAAATCGTCCATCCCAGCTACCGTGTCGTCGGCGATGCCGCCGAGCCGGTGGTCGAAGACGCGCTCGATCCGGTCTATCCCGCCATCGAGGGCATCGGGCCGGCGACGCTGCGCCGCATGATCGGGCATGCGCTCGACCGCTTGCCCGACGACGACGCCTTGGAACTGGTGCCGGCCGACCTGCTCGCCGGACTCGCGCTGCCGACCTTGCGCGAGGCGCTGCTGACCGTGCATCGCCCGCCGCCGGATGTGGATCTGGGCGCGCTGCTGTCCGGACGCCATCCGGCGCAGCGGCGGCTTGCGCTGGAGGAAATGCTCGCCCATCACCTGAGCCTGCGGCGGCAGCGGATCGCGTTGCAGGCGCATCGTGCGCCGGTGTTGCGCCCCGGGCCGCTCGCGGCCGCGATGCAGGCCGGCCTGCCGTTCGCGCTGACCGGTGCCCAGCGCCGCGTCCACGCCGAGATCGTGCGCGATCTCGCACGGCCGCGTCCGATGCTGCGGCTGGTGCAGGGCGACGTGGGCAGCGGCAAGACTGTCGTCGCGGCGCTGGCCGCGCTGGCGGCGATCGACTCGGGCCGCCAGGCGGCGCTGATGGCGCCGACCGAATTGCTCGCCGAGCAGCATTTCCGCAACCTGTCTGCCTGGCTCGCGCCGTTGGGTGTTCGCGTCGCCTGGCTCGCCGGCAAGGTCACCGGGCGTGCGCGTGCGGCCGCCGCGGCCGACATCGCCGCGGGCGTCGCGCAACTGGTGGTCGGCACCCATGCGCTGATGCAGCAGGCGGTCGAGTTCCACGACCTGGCGCTGGCGATCGTCGACGAGCAGCACCGCTTCGGCGTGCACCAGCGCCTGGCGCTGCGCGACAAGGGGGCGCAGGCGGGCAGCGTGCCGCATCAACTGGTGATGACCGCCACGCCGATTCCACGCACATTGGCGATGGCGGCGTACGCCGATCTCGATGTTTCGGCGATCGACGAGCTGCCGCCCGGGCGCACGCCGGTGCAGACCGTGGTGCTCGGCGCCGGGCGACGCGCCGAACTGATCGAACGCGTGCGCGCCGCGTGCGCCCAGGGTCGGCAGGCGTACTGGGTTTGCACGCTGATCGACGAATCCGACGAGGTCGTGGCGCAGGCCGCGCAGACGACGTTCGAGCAGTTGTCGGCGGCGTTGCCGGGCCTGCGGATCGGCTTCGTGCACGGTCGTTTGCGGGCGGCGGAGAAGCAGGCCGCGATGCGTGCGTTCAAGGACGGTCACAGCGATCTGCTGGTCGCCACCACTGTGATCGAGGTGGGTGTGGATGTGCCCAATGCCTCGCTGATGGTGATCGAGAACGCCGAGCGATTGGGGCTGGCGCAATTGCATCAGTTGCGCGGGCGCGTGGGGCGCGGCAGCGCGGCGTCGAGCTGCGTGCTGCTGTATCAGCCGCCGCTCTCGCGCACCGCACGCGAACGGCTCGACACGATGCGCACGACCGGCGATGGGTTCGTGATTGCCGAGAAGGACCTGGCCTTGCGGGGGCCTGGCGAACTGCTGGGCACGCGCCAGACCGGCTTGGCCGAGTTCCGTCTCGCCGATCTGGCGCGCGACGCCGATCTGCTGCCGCTCGTGCATCGCCTTGGGGAGGCATTGCTGCGGATCGATCCGCAGTGCGCGGATCGGCTGGTCGCGCGCTGGATCGGGGGCGCGGCGCGCTACGCGGCAGCATGACGCCCATTTTTTTCGATGGCTGTCTCATTTTTTCGCCCAGTCAGCTGCATGAATAGACAATCTTCATTCGATCACCACTTCGGTGCGCAGTACCGTCCCGGGCATGCGGCGTGTCAGCGTCGCAGATGGGGGCTAGGGAATGGCACTGTTGAAGGAAGCGATCCGGGTCTATGCAGCCGACGAGCGACCGATCGTGCTGGCCGGCATGCGCGCGGTGGTCCAGGCGCCGGACTCGGGCATGAGGATGACCGGCGAGGCGACCGGTGCCCACACGTTGTTGTGGATGCTGCAGACGCGGATGGACTGCGACGTCGTGGTCACGGAGTTCTCGATGCCGGGGGGCGATGCCCGCGCCGGCGACGGGCTTCGTCTGCTCGGACAGTTGCGGACGCGCTTTCCCGGCATCGGGGTGGCGGTATTTAGCGAAGTTCGCAATCCGCCGCTCCTGCGCGCGATGCTCGAACTGGGCGTACACGCGATCGTCGACAAATCCGGCGCGCTTGACGAACTGCCGGCCGCGATCCGACACGCAGCGCAGGGCAGGCGCTACCTCAGTCGAACGATCAAGCGTCTGCTCGATGCCACGGCGGGCAGTGGACAGTGTGCACCGTTGTCGCGGCAGGAGGCGGAGGTTGTGCGCCTGTTCGCGAGCGGCAAATCGGTCAGTGAGATCGCGCTGTCGTTCTCGCGCAGCGTCAAGACTGTCAGCAGACAAAAGAGCGATGCGATGCGCAAGCTCGGTCTCGACAACCACAGCCAGCTCTACGCCTATGCGCTGTCCAGCGGCTTGGCCCGCTGAGCAGAAGCGATGCGGGCCGAGGCCGGCGCGCCAATCGGCGACGCTGGATGCATGCGCTTGCCTGCGGAAATCACCGTCATCGACTCGACGCGAAGACGCGATCGATGCTTGGCGCCGTGCAGTGCGTCCAGAGGCGCGCGCTTTTGAGAATCGTCTGATTCCCAATCGCTGACCGGCGCTGTTCCCTTGATCCCTCACGAACAAGAGGGGAAGCGGGATGAACAAGGTCTTTTGCAGGATCTGGAACCGTGCGCTCGGTGCCTATGTCGTCGCCTCCGAGTTGGCCGATCGGCGCGTCCGCGACGGACGCCGTGTGCGGGCCGTCGTCCTGGCGATCGCCTGTGTTCCGGCGATCGCGGCCGCGGATGCCCAGGAGCGGACCGACGCGTCGTCGTCGACAGACGCGGAGCGGATCGCCGAGCTCGTCGAGCGCCATCTCGACGAGAACGAGCGCGTGTTGGCGGGCGGCGCGTTGCCGGTCTGGTCGAATGTCGCGACGATCGGCCAGACGCGGGCCGTCGCCGGTGGCGTGTCTCCGATGGGTGTGATCGATCCAGGTGGTCTGACCGGCGGCACGTTGCCTGGGCTGGTGCAGCACCTGACCAATTTCCTGCTGCCGGTCTCCAACCAGTACCGCGCCTGCGGACTGCTGGGCAATGGCACGCTGCTGCCCGACGAATGCCTGTCCATCGCGCGCGAGAATTTCAGCTATGCGTTCCAGTCGGTGTCCCTGTTCGGCACCGATCTGTTGGTGATCCCGGATGTCCTCGACCTCAACGGCAACCGTCCGGCCGACCACACCACGATCATCGGCCGCGCCAGTTCGGGCAGCTACATCAACGTGCCGGTCGGCAACTACGCCGGCCAGAACAACGATCCGGATTGTGAGTTGGTCGCCGGCATCGGCGTGTGCATCCCCGGCGTGCTCGGCACCTACACCTGGGACACGTTGCCCGCGCAGGATTACCAGATCATCATCGGTGACGGTGCCGGCGCGAACGGTTCCAATACGGTGGTCATGGGTACCAATGCCAGCCACACGCTGCCGGCGGTCTCGGCAGCCGATCTGGGCTGGACGGGCGGTCCGGACGGCAACTACGCCGCACGGCTCGGCAATGCGGTGGTCATCGGCCACAACGCGTCGGGCACGGCGGACCGGCAGACCATCCTTGGTGCGAACGCCAACTCGGTGCACGCCAACAGTGTCGCGCTGGGCGCCGACTCGGTCACTGTGCGCGGCGCGCAGACAGGCTACAGCGCGCCGGGGCTGGCGATTGCGCAGAACTCGGCCGGCGAAGTGTCGATCGGCACAGCGACCGCGGCCCGGCAGCTGACCAATGTCGCGGCGGGCAGCGCGGCCACCGATGCGGTCAACGTCGCCCAGTTGCAGGGCGCACTGGCCGAAGTCGATGGCGTCGGCGAGTTTGCGGTCCGCTACGACGACGATGGCACCGGCGCGCCCAACTTCGGCCGGATCACACTGGCCGGGACCGGCGGCACGGCGATCGGCAACGTCGCGGCAGGCGTAGCGGCCGATGAGGCGGTCAATGTCGGCCAGCTGTCGCCGGTGGTCGCGGCGCTGGGCGGCGGCGCGGGGATCGACCCGACGACCGGTGCGGTGACCGGCCCGGTGTACACGCTCGACGACGGCAGCGACACCGGCACGACGACCGACTTCGGCGATGTGGGCTCGGCGCTGGACAACCTCGACGGGCGCACGGCAAGCAACACCACGACGATCAACAATCTGCTCGACGGCACCGAGGGTCTGGTGCGGCAGGATCCGGGCACGCTGGTGATGACGGTCGGCGGGCAGACGGGCGGCGACGAGGTGAGCTTTGCGAATGTCGACGGCGATGCGCGTCGGCTCAGCGGGGTGGCCGCGGGTGTCGATGCGACCGACGCGGTCAATATGAGCCAGCTGAGCGAAGTCGCCGGCGAGGTCGGCGATCTCGGTGCGCTGGCGGTGCGCTACGACACCGATGCCGACGGCAATCCGGACTACAGCCGGGTGACGCTGGCCGGGACCGGTGGCACGGCGATCGGCAACGTCGCGGCAGGCGAGGTCAGCGCGACGAGCACCGAGGCGATCAACGGGGCGCAGCTGTTCGGGGTGGCCGGCTCGGTGGCCGACCATCTGGGGGGTGGCGCGGGCGTCAATGCCGACGGCACGATCTCCGCACCGACCTACGTGATCCGTGGCGGCAACTACACCAATGTCGGCGATGCATTCGACGCGGTGGATGGTGCATTCGACGATCTGGTCGTCGATGTCGGCGACCTGGGGGCGACTGCGGTGCGCTACGACACCGATGCCGACGGCAATCCGGACTACAGCCGGGTGACGCTGGCCGGGACCGGTGGCACGGCGATCGGCAATGTCGCGGCAGGCGTGGCGGCCGAT
>NZ_JBDJNS010000029.1:0-46361 GCF_039674545.1 Luteimonas sp. TWI382 | reverse complement strand
AGCACCGCGATGCCGGCCGAATCGTAGCCGCGATACTCCAGCCGCTTGAGGCCCTCGACCAGGACCGGGACCACATCGCGATCCGCGATCGCACCGACGATTCCGCACATGGCAAAACATCCGACAGGGCGCCCCATTATAGAACCGCAGCCATTCGCCCCCTTGCAGCCTGATGCGGCGTCCCGTCGATGCAGTGTGGCCGTTCATCCAGCGAGAACTCCTGCGGTTTGGCCGAGCGGCGCGTCGTCATACTCCTTCCCGACGCGGCCACCTGCCCGTTGCACGGTGGCGTAACGCAGACGCTGAGCCCCAACCGTGCAATCCCATGCACCAGCGCAGGACGCCACCTCGGCGCCCCGCATCGCGACATGGCGGCCATACGCCAATGTGGCCGGCTTGCCACCAGCGACCACAATCGCCATAGGGCCCGCCCTGGGCGGACAAGTGCAGGGGATGCGTTGCAGCCTCCCGCTTTGGGCTACAATCCCCGACCGCCTCCCCGCTTTGCGGTGGTCGGCCGCACGACGCGCCTGTAGCTCAGCCGGATAGAGTAGTGGCTTCCGAAGCCATTGGTCGGGGGTTCGAATCCCTCCAGGCGCGCCATCCTGCGGCCCCGGATGACGCCTTGTGATCTCGCCACCGCCAAGTGGCTGTTGGCTCAAGAATTCACGGTTCCTGCGCGGTGATCGAGCGCCGCTTGTCGGCCCCAACCGGCCCAGCAACGCACTCAACACTGCAGCAGGCGCGCTCCGCATCGACGCCCACACGAACATGTCCCTGGACGGCTGCCCAGCCTTCCTCCGCACGCGAGCGACACACCGATCGCTGCGGCCGCAGGCGTCGTCCCAAAGGGGCCGAACCTTTGGCATCTCGCGAGCGATGCAGATCAGGCTCAGACAAGCGCGCCCCGCAACGCCCGCGCGCCGAGCGTAACGAAGATGCCAGCGCGACACGCCTGCGCCCGTAGGGATTTCCCATCGGAACGGTAATCGGCGCGAACGGGCATGCCGATCCCACTGCCGCCGTCCCGACCCCCGACTGACGCGGTTGGACCTGCTGGGCGTTGGCGCTCAAAGCATCAGTGTGAAACCGAGCTGCAGGCCGCGCAGGTCCGCGCCCGGCTGGTCGGGCGGCAGGCCGGCCGTGGCGGCACCGGCGAAGCGATAGCTCGCCTGCCCACGGTTCTGCAGTACGTTGTAGCCGGCGTAACCGATCAGGTGGCTGTTGAACGTGCGCCGATAGAGCACGCCAACCTGACGAGCGTGATCGCCGCGCCCGCTACGGTCGTGCAGGACACCGACGCCGGCACCGATGATGTCCTTGTCGTTGAGCGCGTACTTCACCGAAACCTCGGCGGCATCGATGTCGACTTCCTGCCCCCAGCGCGCCGAGTGTGTGCCGAGGTACCAGGTGAGATCGCCGCTGCGGTAGTTGCCGCCAGCGAACATCGAGAAGCGGCGGTTGCCGCCGGGGCCGTCGAGGCTCTGCGCGGCGAGAACGCCCTGCCAAGGGCCGCGATCGTAGGTGGCCGCGAACTGGCGGCTTGCCCCGGGACGACGCGGGTCGTCATCGCCCCTGCCCCAATAGCCGGACAGCCGCCAGGGGCCCAGTTTGGGCGTCGTGTAGGACAGCGTGTCGGGGGTGCGATAGGTGTACCAGGCGAAGTTGTTGAGCGCCGATGCATGGGTGCCGTTCTCGGCGACATCGAGCCGGTCGGAGTGCACGAACATCAGGGCATTCTGCGTGCCGTAACGCAGTTCGCCCCAGTCGCCTCCTATGCCCGCCCATGCCTGCCGGTTGAACAGTGCGTTGCCGGTGCGCGTGAGTGTGCCTTCGGACGGGTTGAAGCCGGCTTCGAGCAGGAAGTTCAGCGTCACCGGCCCGGCGTCGGTACCGCCCGCCACGCCGAAGCGGCTGGCCAGGTAGCCGTTGGACCCGAAGTCGCTTTGCCAGCTTTCGCCGGTGTCCACGTGCTGGTAGAACACGTCGACCACTGCGAACGGCTTCAATGTCGACTCTGCGTGCGCAACTGTCGGCAGCAGTGCTGCACCGATGACGCCCCACACCAAGCGCATGACGGACATGCTCGCTCCCCCGCCGCGCAGCTTGCAGGCAGCGCGGTCATTGTGATGGTGACTGCGGAATGCGTGCGAGACACAGGCGCCGCCCGACGCCTCGCCACGTGTCAGCTCTGTTCGCTCGCGAACTCGGCCAATGCCTCGCGTGCGACACGGAAGCTGTCGACCGCGGCGGGGACGCCGCAGTAGATCGCCACCTGCAGCAGCACCTCGCGGATCTTCTCTTCGCTCACGCCATTGCGCCGCGCACCCTTGATGTGCACTTTCAGTTCGTGCGGCCGGTTGAGCGCCGAGATCATCGCCAGGTTCACCAGGCTGCGTTCGGCCAGTGCCAGTCCGTCCCGACTCCAGATCTCGCCCCAGCAGTACTCGGTCACCAGGGACTGGAGCGGCTCGCCAAAGGCATCGGCGGTCGCCAGCGCCTTGTCGACATAAGCATCGCCCAGCACCTGACGCCGGATCGCCAGTCCTTTTTCGTAGCGTGTCTTGCTCATGCTCCCACTCCGCCGAACAGGCTGTATTTGATGTCCAGGTAGTCCTCGATGCCGTACTTGGAGCCTTCGCGGCCCAGGCCCGAGTGCTTGATGCCGCCGAACGGCGCGACTTCGTTGGAGATCGCGCCGCTGTTGATACCGACCATGCCGTACTCGAGCTGTTCGCTCATGCGCCACGCACGGCCCAGATCGCGCGTGTAGCAGTACGCGGCGAGACCGAACTCGGTGTCGTTGGCGAGTGCGATCGCCTGTGCCTCGGTGTCGAAGCGGAACACTGCAGCCAGCGGCCCGAAGGTTTCGTCGCGCGCGACCAGCATCTCGGGCGTCGCGCCCTCGAGCAGGGTCGGCGCGTAGAACGCGCCCCCCAGAGCGTGGCGTTCGCCGCCCGACACGCATCGCGCGCCCTTGGCGAGCGCATCCTGCACCTGCGACTCGACCTTGACCACGGCCTGTTCGCTGATCAGCGGGCCGATCTGCACGTCCGGCTCGCTGCCCTGGCCCACCTTCAGTTGCGCGATGCGTTCGGCAAACCTCTCGACGAATGCATCGTGGATGCCGGCCTGCACCAGGAAGCGGTTCACGCAGACGCAGGTCTGGCCGGCATTGCGAAACTTGGCGAGCAATGCGCCTTCGATCGCGGCGTCGAGATCGGCGTCGTCGAACACGATGAAGGGGGCGTTGCCGCCAAGCTCCAGCGATACCTTCTTCATCGTCGCGGCCGCCCTGCCATAGAGCAGCCTGCCGATCGGGGTGGAGCCGGTGAAGGTGAACTTGCGCACCGCATCGCTCTCGAAGAAGGCATCCCCAATGGCGCGCGCGTTGCCGGTGACCACGCTGAAGATGCCGGCCGGCACACCGGCCTGCAGCGCAAGGTCCGCAAGCGCCAGCGCGGTGAAAGGCGTCTCCAGCGCCGGCTTGACGATGCAGGGGCATCCGGCGGCAAGTGCCGGCCCAACCTTTCGGGTGATCATCGCGGCGGGGAAGTTCCACGGAGTGATGGCCGCGACGACGCCGACCGGCTGCTTGGTCACCACGATGCGCGCGTCGCGGTCAGGGCTCGGGATGACGTCGCCGTACACGCGCTTGGCTTCCTCGGCGAACCACTCGATGAAGCTCGCCGCGTAGAGAATCTCGCCACGCGCCTCCGCCAGGGGCTTGCCCTGCTCGGCGGTGAGGATGCGCGCAAGTGGGTCGGCGTGTTCGACAATCAGATCGAACCAGCCCTTGAGAATCCGGGCCCGCTCCTTCGCCGTCAGGCCGCGCCAGTGCGGCCAGCTTTTCGCGGCGGCCGCGATGGCGCGCGCGGTCTCGCGACTGCCCATCGTCGGCACATGACCGATGATGGCCTGCGTGGCCGGATTGGTGACCGCCGATACTGCGCCATCGTCGGCATCGCACCATCTGCCGTCGATGAGGGCTTGTTGGCGGAACAGTGGACTGTGCTCGAGTTGCATGGAGACTCCGGGGTCTGTGACGCCGGTCGTCCGGCGCGTGAACGCATGGGGCGGCTGGGCGTGTCAGGCCGGCGGCAGGCTTGTCGGGGTATAGCGCGGCAGCGGCCGGATGCCGTGGAACAGCGCGCAGACGGTCGCGCTGGACGCGATGCCCAGAACCCAGGACACATCGACGCCAGCGAAGGCATCCGCCCAGATCCCATGGAACCAGGGGTTCTTCAGGAACGGCAGCTGCACGACGATGCCGATCACGTAGGCTGTGATCGCGCGCGAGTTGAAGCGCCCGTAGACGCCGCCGTCGGCGGCGAAGATCGATTTGATGTCGTAGCCGTTGCGATGCAGAACGTAGAAGTCGAACAGGTTGATCGACACCCAAGGCGCCATCACGAAGAGGATCGCGAAGACGCCACTGATGAACAGCGAGACGAAGTCGCTCGATGCCCACAGCGCCGATCCGGTCGACAGCACCAGCACGATCATCGACATTGCGATGCGGGCGCGCCCCTTGGGCACCCAGTCAGCGACGAAGGTCTGGATGGCGGTGATGAACGACAGCACCGCGCCGTAGAGGTTCATCGCGTTGTGGCCGATGATGTTGCACAGGAACAGCACCATCAGCACCGCGCCGAACATGCCGGTGTGCGCCTTGACCGCTTCCATCGCATCACCCTGGTGGCCGATGCTCACCGCGACCATGCCGAAGACGAACGAGAAGATCGTGCCGAGCGACGCGCCCAGATAGGTATAGACGAATGGCTTGACGCGGCCCTCGGCCAGCGGCAGATACCGCGAGTAGTCCGATGTATACGGTGCAAAGCTGATCTGCCAGACCGCGCAGATACCGAACATCGAGAACCACGGCGCGGCGCTGAAACGCCCCTGCTGCAGCACGTCGGGCGTCAGGTGCGGAATCATCAGTGCCAGGCCGATGAGCAGTGCACCGCCCATGAACCAGGCGCCGATGCGGTTGAAGACGTGGATCAGGTGGTAGCCCACCACTCCGATCAGCGTCGCCAGGCCCGCACCGATCACGGTCGCCACCGAGACCGGGATCGCCGGTACGACCGCGTGCAGCGTCTTGCCCGACAGGATGATGTTGGAGACGAAGTAGCCCAGGTAGATGATGGTGGTGAACAGCACCACCAACAGCGAGCCGTGGCGACCGAACTGCGCGCGGCTCTGGATCATCTGCGGAATGCCGGCCAGTGGGCCCTGGGCCGACGTGAGCGCAAGCACCACGGCGCCGAACAGGTGCCCGGCGGTGATTGCCAGCAATGCGCTGATGACATCGAGCTCGAACACCATGACCGACATGGCGCCGGTGATCACCGCCAGCGGGGCGACATTGGTGCAGAACCACAAGGTGAACAGATCGATCGCCTTGCCGTGGCGTTGTCGCGGTGACACATAGTCGATGGCGTTGCCTTCGATCGCGAAGACGCCTGTGACCTGCTGATTCGGGTCCTGCTGCATACGCTGATATCCCCGTTGGCTGCCGCACCGCGGGCCCTCCCCGACGGCGTCACACATCACCCCGGAAGGGGCTGCGGGCGTGGATGAAACGAACAACCGGTGCATACGATCGGCGGTCGCGACGCCGCACCGGCGGCGCGACCCACGTCGATCCGCCGCGCCGGTCGGCTAGCGCATCACGAACGGATCGCCCAGGCGGGCGTCGGAGGTCCGCAGCCACACCGTCTTGGTGGTGGTGTAGTCGAGGACCGCGTCGGCGCCGCCTTCGCGGCCGTGCCCGGACAGGCCGTAGCCGCCGAACGGGGCGAGCGGGGAGACCGCGCGGTAGGTGTTGAGCCAGACGACGCCGGCACGGATCGCGTGCGCCATGCGATGGGCCCGCGTCAGGTCGCGCGTCAACACGCCTGCGGCCAATCCGTACTCGGTCGAGTTGGCCTTGGCGATCGCTTCGGCCTCGTCGGAGAACACATCGACCGACAGGACCGGTCCGAACAGCTCGGTGATCTCGCTCATCGCCTGCGTCACGCCGCTGCAGTCGAGCACCGTGGGGGCGTAGTAGAACCCGTCGCGTTCGATGCGCCGCCCACCGGTCAGCAGGCGCGCGCCCTGTTCGATCGACCGGGCAACCGCCGCATCGATGGTATGCAACTGGCGCTCGGTGCACAGGGGGCCGTACTCGGTCTGGACATCGCCCGGCGCGCCGATGCGGATCGCTTCGACCTTCTCGACGAGGCGGGCCAGGAACGCGTCCTTGATGCCGGCCTCGACCAGCAAGCGCGAGCCGGCGACGCAGCTTTGTCCGCTGGCCGCGAAGATCGCTGCCAGCTGCGCGTTGACCGCACTTTCCAGGTCGGCGTCGGCAAACACCACCAGCGGTGATTTGCCGCCCAGTTCCAGGGACACCTTGGCCAGGTTGTCGGCGCTGTTGCGGACGATGTGGCGCGCGGTCTCCGGCCCGCCGGTGAAGGCGACCAGGCTGACCTTGGGATGGCGGCTGAGCACGGCGCCGCACTCGGGGCCGAAGCCGGTGATGATGTTGACCACGCCCGGGGGAAACCCTGCGTCATGGATCAGCCGCGCAAATGCGAGCATCGGGGCGGGCGCCTCCTCCGAGGCTTTGAGGACCATCGTGCAGCCGGCGGCGATCGCCGGGCCGAGCTTCACCGCCGAGAGAAACAGCTGACTGTTCCAGGGCACGATCGCGGCCACCACGCCCAACGGCTCGCGCTTGACCCATACCTGCATGTCCGGCTTGTCGATCGGCACCACATGCCCGTGCAACTTGTCGGCGATGCCGGCGTAGTAGCGGTAGTACTCGGCGACGTAGGCGATCTGTGCCCGGGTCTCGCGGATGATCTTCCCGGTGTCTCGGGTTTCGAGCTCGGCCAGCTCGGGCGCAGCTTGCTCGAGCAGGTCGGCCAGACGATGCAGCAGACGTCCGCGCTGCGATGCGGTCAATCCGGCCCAGGCAGGGTCCTGCAGGGCGCGGTCTGCCGCGGCCACGGCGCGCTCGACTTCATCGGTGCGCGCCTCGGGCATCTGTGCCCAGGCCCGGCCCGTCGCCGGGTCGAGGCTGTCGAATGTCGCGGCGCCGGGCTCAAAGCGGCCGTCGATGTACAGGGCGAACGGGGCAGTCATGGCCATCCCTCACCGGAACGCCGGCATCACGTCGCGAATCATGCGCTCGAGCGACGCCTTCTTGCGCTCGAAGCTCATGCCGGTATCGATCCAGAACGCGTACTCGTCGTACCCCATGGCCTGGTAGGTCTTCAGACGGGCGATCACTTCCTCGGGCGGACCGATGACGTTGTTCTTGCGCATCGCCTCGGGCGAGTACATCGGATGGGCGGCGATCTCCTCCTCGCTCAGCGGCGCAATCAGGCCCTGGGTGATTTCGCGCTCGTTCTTGAACCACGCCCCGAAGTAGTTGTAGAAGACGTTGATCTCGTCGGCTGCTTGTTGCGCATCTGCTTCGCCCTCGGCCACATAGGTGTGGCGCAGCAGCATGATCTGCGGGCGCGGCACGTCGCCGAACTTCTCGCAGGCCGCATTGAAGTGGCCCATCAGCTTCTCGACTTCCTCGTCGCCGAAATGCAGCGGTGTGACCTGCACGTTGCAACCGTTGGCGACCGCGAACTCGTGGCTGTTGGGATCGCGCGCGGCCACCCAGATCGGCGGATGCGGCTGTTGCAGCGGCTGCGGCGCCGAGGTGGTCTTGGGAAACGTCCAGTACTCGCCATCGTGGGCGTAGTCGCCTTCCCACAGTGCCTTGATCGCGGGAATCAGCTCGCGTAGGCGACCGCCGGCGCCCCAGGCGTCGAGACCTGGATGCAGACGCTCGTACTCGAACGCGTACGCGCCTCGAGCGATGCCCAGCTCCAGGCGACCATCACTGATGATGTCGGTCATCGCCGCTTCGCCGGCGAGCTTGATCGGATGCCAGAACGGCGCGACCACCGTGCCGGTGCCCAGGCGCACGTGCTTGGTGCGGCGTGCGAGGTCGACAAGATTCAAGAACGGGTTCGGCGCGATGGTGAAGTTCATGCCGTGGTGTTCACCGGTCCAGATGGCGTGCATGCCGCCCTCGTCCGCAATCCGGCACAGCTCGATCATCTCGTCGTACAACTGCTTCTGCGTCTGCTGGTCGGAGACGCGCTCCATATGGATGAACAACGAAAAGCGCATGTCAGATCTCCTGGCCTTGGGCATCGCGCACGACGCCGTTGTGGTGGTTGCCGTAGTAGACGCCGTAGTTCTTGAGCCGACTTTCCCTGCAGTAGCGCTCGAGCATGCTTTTCACCGCAGGGTCGGCGATGTCGAGCGCGGCCACGTCGGACAGCGCGATGTAGCGGCCTTCGCGCGGCGATGCGTCCGGTGTGCTGCACAGGAAGGCGACGAACTGCTGCCGGCTTTCGGTGTTGCGATAGACCGAATAGACGAAGTTCGCCGATGCCCCGGGTTGGTAGCGTTCGAACAGGGCGTGAAGTGCCTCGTCCGCGCCGCGGTCTGCTGCGTCGACGCACGGCAGTGCCCATTGCCCGTCGCCATTGCGCGCCAGCAGCACACGGTTCTCATGGGCGATGACGGCGTGGATGACCACACTTGCGCCGCCGATCACCTCGGCCGCCATCTTTGCCGGGGTGAAGTAGCCGCCGCGGTAGTAGCCCAGGCCGGCCTGGCCGCTCGATGCGAAGGCCTCGATGCGGCCGATCAGAATGGCGTGATCGCCAGCCGGCACGACCGAGTGTGTCGTGCAGTCGAACCAGGCGCCAACGCCGTCAAGCAGCGGGTTGCCGTGTTCGCTCATGCGCCATTGGACGCTACCGAAGCGGTCATCGACGCGGCTGGCGAAGGTGCTGGAGACCTGCTTCTGTCCTTCGGCAAGCACGTTGATCGCAAAGTGTCCGCCGTTGGCGAAAGCGTCGTAGTTGCCGGAGCTGTTGGCGATGCTGACCAGCAGAAGCGGTGGGTCCAGCGACACCGAGGCGAACGAGTTTGCAGTGAAGCCGAGCGGCGTGCCTGCCGTATTGGTTGTGGTGACGACGGTGACGCCGGTCATGAACGCGCCGAACGCGTCGCGGAGTTCCTTGGTGGTGCAGTCCATCTTGTTCCCTCCCAGGTTCTTGACGGATGCCGCGCTCAGGGCGGCGCGGCCAGCCAGTCCGACATCGCGCGGTTGACGAGGTCGGGCGCAGTGAGATTGACCATATGGCGCTGGCCTTCGAGGATCACGGCATGGCCGCGCGCTGCGAGGCCTGCCATGCGTTCGGCCATCGCACCGGTGGAGTTGAGGTCGTCGGCGCCGGTCAGCGCCAGCGTCGGGCACTGCACCTCGCACCAGCGGTCGGCATAGAGCAGGTCGCCACGCGCGAATGCGCGGTAGGCATCGGCATAGCCTTGGAGATCGACCTGTTCCAGCCACCCGCGCACTGTTTCGACCAGCGCGGGCGGCGCGTCGGGCACGTCGAACCAGCGCTGCAGCGGTGTGTCGATATCCAGATGTCCGTCGCGCAGTTGCTCGGCGCGCGCCACGACCGCAGCGCGTGCGGCATCGCTGCGCCGGTGCACGCCGTTGACCACCGCCAGACGGCGTACCAGCGCCGGGCGCTCGATCGCCACACCGCCGGCGATGAGCGCGCCCATCGAGTGGCCCGCCAGGTTGACCGGCCCCACGTCCAGCGTCTCGATCACTTCGATCATCCAGCGCACGTAGTCCGCCAGACCCGGGGTGCCGCCCAGGCGGGCGCTGCCGCCATGACCGGGCATGTCGACCGCGATCACCCGGTAGCGGTCGGCGAAGTGCGCGACCTGCGGTCCCCATGCGGCAGCCTGCATGCCCACGCCGTGGATCAACACCAGCGGTTCGCCGCGGCCCTGCGCCAGCATGTGGACGTGGTGGCCGTCAGACAGCGGCAGGATTCTTGACGTCATGACCCAGCGCTTCCAGATCCGTGTAGCGATCGCCGATGCGGTGATGGGGGCGCCCACCGGTGGACGCACCGAGCACGACCACAAGCTCGTCGGCGGCCGGCGCATCCGGGATTGAGAACTGCAGGGTCAGGTAGTGCGAACGACGGCCTTCGTCGTTCTTGTCCATCATCGGGATCGAGATCGGCGCATTCGCCGGACCGCGGGTATTGGTGAACGCCAGGTAGGACTTCGCCCCCACCGCACCGCGGAAGATGTTGCCGAAATGCAGGGTATGGATCAGCGCCGAGGCGTGTTCGAGTTCGCCGTCCAGTCCGACCACCGCACTCTTGCCGAACGCCTCGACGGCCTCGCCGGAACCGACCTCGCCCAGGATCAGGTCGGTCAGATGCTGGCTCAGTTGCGGGCCAAGCTCGCGGATTTCCGGAGACAGGTCGGCGACGTAGCCACGGCCATGCCACGGGTTCTTGATGACCGCTGCCACGCCGACCATCTTCAGGGGCTTGGGCGCGTCGGCCTCGCCGTCCACGAACACGGTTTCGACATGGAGCACGGATTTGCGGATCAGTTTCACAGCGTGACCTCTGGCGGAGCGGATGCGCATTTAGGTGTACGGTATGATGGTATACCAAGACGACGGGGTGGCAACCCTGTCGAAGGTCACCCGTCCCATTCAGGTGGAACGGCGCGCCGCAGCGGTGTCGGGCAGTTGCGGCCCGGCGGCTCGCACGCGTGCAGCAATGGCCTTTGGGATGCGGTATACCGACCGCCTGTATGCGCGTCTCGCACCTCGGCGCCCCTTCGCCCCCTCACGCCCAGGACATCCGAATGGACCTCAAAATCGACCACGCGCCCATCACCCTGCGCGAGAAATGCCTGGAACGGCTGCGGGACGCGATCATTACCGGACACTTCGCCGCCGGCGCCAGGCTGGTCGAACGCACGCTCTGCGAACAGCTCGGCGTCAGCCGAAGCGTGGTGCGCGAGGTGATCCGGCATCTGCAGGCCGAAGGGCTCGTGGACGTCCTGGCCAACAAAGGCCCGATCGTCGCGCCGCTGGACTGGTCCACCGCGCACCAGGTCTACGAGATCCGGCTGCTGCTGGAGCAAAGCGCGGTCGCGGCCTGTACCGGGGCCCTGACCGACGACATCGTCGCGCGCATCCGCGGCGCGCAGCAGGCTCTGCAGACGGCCACCGCGGCCCAGGACATGGCCCAGATTCTGCGCACCTCCTCGCACCTCTACGAGACCATCTTCGTCGCCGCCAACCAGGGCATTGCCTGGGATATCGTGCGGCGACTCAACGGACGGATCAGCCGCCTGCGTGCGATGACCCTGCGCGACAACCGCCGCGAGCGGAGCGGGCAGTCGCGGATCGATGCCATCTGCGATGCGATCTGCATCGACAGGGATCCCGTGCTGGCGAAGACGCGTGTCGCAGAACACATCAGTGAAGTGGCGACCATCGCGCGCCGCATCCTCGCCAGCGACGCGCAGGCCTGACATGCCCGCTTACTGGATCGCACACGTTGAAGTGCTGGATGCGACCGCCTACAGCGGGTACACCGCCCTGGCGCCGGCCGCCTTCCGGAAGTACGGCGCGAAGTTCCTGGCGCGTGGTGGTCGCAGCGAGTCGCTGGAAGGCGGCGGCTTCGGCCGTCATGTGGTCATCGAGTTCCCGGACCTGGAGACGGCGACTGCGTGCTATCGCTCGCCGGAGTACCAGCTTGCGAAGTCGAAACGCGACGGGGCCTGCATCGCGCATATCACCATCGTCGATGGTGTCGATCCAGCGGGTTGAATCGTCTTCGGCACCGCTGAGGTCTGCGCAAGGCTCGACCCCGCGCAGCCTTTCTCTGGGAGGCATGCGTCTCTGCGTAGCGACGCAGGGTGAACGCCGGAGACTTCGGGGGCGCGGGCGCAGTGGCGCTCCGCCGTTCGTCGACCACGTCCGCGTCCGGGCGGATGTCGTCCCAACGCCCTCGGCGGCCGGGCAGCAGCGCTGGAGCGGTCACCGTGTGGACTGCGCATCGCGCGCCCAGGCCAGAACGGTCCGGGCACGACGGAGGTCGGCGCGGCCTGCGTGGCCGCCGCCGGCCCCGACCGACGCTGTCAGTTCGCAGCCGGTCTCGCCGCCGCGGGCTCGGGCGTCGGGAGCGTGGGGGTCCACGGCTTCTTGAGCTCGGCCAGCGCTGCAGCGATCGGGGCATCGCCCGGCAGGGCGTCGCCGCCGGTGCTGCCGTCTTCCTCGTCGCCGCGCAGATGGCCCGGCAACGTGGCTTCGGTGTAGGCGCTGGCGGCGCGGGGAGCGTCGCCCTCGGTGTCGGCCTTCTCGGGGCGCAGCACGACATCCGGGTCGATGCCGCGGGCCTGGATCGAGCGGCCGCTGGGAGTGAAGTAGCGCGCGGTGGTGAGCTTGACCGAGTCACCGTTGTCGAGCGGCAGCACGGTCTGCACCGAGCCCTTGCCGAACGTACGGCTGCCCACGACGCGGGCGCGGCCGTTGTCGCGTAGTGCGCCGGCCAGCACTTCCGAGGCGCTGGCAGAACCGACATCGACGAGCACGACGACCGGCGCGCCATCGAGGATGTCGCCGGGCGTGGCGCTGAACTGCGCGTCGCTGATCGGGATGCGGCCGCGGGTGCTGACGATGTCGCCGCTTTCGAGCAGGTCGTCGGCGATCTGCACCGCCGAGGTCAGCAGGCCGCCGGGGTTGCTGCGCAGGTCGATGACCAGGCCGCGCAGGCGACCGCCGCTCTGGCTGGCGAGGTCGCCGACGGTACGGCTGAAGGTGGCCGCGGTATCGACTTGGAACTGGCTCACCCGCACATAGCCATAGCCCGGCTCGAGCAGGCGGCCGCGGACACTGACCACGCGGATGGTCTCGCGCTGGACGCGGATCTCCAGCGGCGTGCGCTCGCCATCGCGCAGGACACCCAGCACCACCGCGGTGCCCGATGCGCCGCGCAGCGGGCCATGGCCTTCGTTGTCGGTCGGTGTGAGTGCCCGGCCATCGACGCTGACGATGACGTCGCCGGCGCGGATGCCGGCCTTCTCGGCCGGTGTGCCGTCGATCGGCGCGATCACGCGCATGCTGCCGTCGGGCAGGTACATGACCTCCACGCCGATGCCTTCGTAGGCCCCGCTGGTGCCTTCGTCGAAGGCCTCGGCGGCATCCTTTTCCATGTAGACGCTGTGCGGGTCGAGGTCGAGCAGCAGGCCGCGAATGGCCGAGGCCATCAGCTTGCGATCCTCGACCGGCTCGACGTAGGCCTGGCGCACGGCGTTGAAGACGCCGACATAGCGGCGGATCTCTTCGAGCGGTACGCGGTTGGAGGCGTGTTCGATCGCGTCCGGGTCGTCGCTGGCGGCGACCTCGCGGGCCGCCTGAGCATCGTCGGGGGCGCCGTCGTCCGGTGCCGACGTCGCGTCCTGCGCCTCGCCCTGCGGCGGGGTCTGCTCGGCGGGCGTGTCCTGGGCCGGTGCCGGGGTCGCATCCGCGGGGGGCGGCGCGGTCTGTTGCGCAAACGCCGCGGGCGACAGCAGCAACGACAGGGCCAGCGTCAGGGAACGAACGCGCATGCAGGACTCCGGGCAACGAAAACAGGCCGCGCGCAGGCAGCGTGCGGCCGATGATTATGCGGCGCAGTCGCGTGAATGGGGTGCCTTCCGGGCCGGCGATTCAGGTCCGCGAGGCTTCGCGCCGGCGGGCCTACCGGGCCGGATGCTCAGCGAACGGGCGGTGCGTACCGTCGGCGGCGACCAGTTCGACGGTGTAGGCCTGACTGCGCCCATCGGGCATTTCCATGCCGGGCGAGCCCATCGGCATGCCCGGCACCGCGATGCCGCGCGCATCGGGGCGCTCGGCCAGCAGCCGGCGCACGTCGGCGGCGGGCACGTGGCCTTCGACGAAGTAGCCGTCGATCTCGGCGGTGTGGCAGGACGCCATTGCGTCGGGCACGCCCAGGCGGGTCTTGACCGCGGCAAGGTTCTCGACATCGAGGGTCTCGACTTCGAAGCCGTCGCGCTGCATGTGCTCGACCCACTTGCCGCAGCAGCCGCAGGTGGCGGTCTTGTGCACACGCATACGCGGCAGGACCTGGGTGTCGGCCGCCTGCGCGACCGGCATCGCGCCTGTCTCGGCGGGCCGCGCGGCGGCGGTGTCGGCCGCCGCGGGCGTCGCCGCGTCGGTGCAGGCAGCGACGGGCAGCAGCAGCGACAGCGTCAGGGCGAGGGGATGGATGCGCATGGTCGGACTCCGGAAACTCGATCGTAGGACGCTCCGATTATGCGCGCGCGCTGCGAGCGGGCGGCGATGCGCATTGCATCGCGGGGCGGTCGTGATAGCGGTTACCTCCTCCGCTTCGCGGGGGAGGTCGATGCCACGGGCATCAGGTGGGGGCGGGCGCATTTCGCGAATAGCGGCCCCCTCCCCAACCCTCCCCCGCGATGCGGGGGAGGGAGACGAGCGGCGCGTGCTGATGGTTGAGACGATGGCGGTTACCTCCTCCGCTTCGCGGGGGAGGTCGATGCCGCAGGCATCGGGTGGGGGCTCGGGCATTTCGCGAATGGCGGCCCCCTCCCCAACCCTCCCCCGCAGTGCGGGGGAGGGAGGCGAGCGGTGGGTGCGGATGGTTGCGGCAATGTCGATGACCTCCCCCGCAGTGCGGGGGAGGGAGACCGGAATCAGCGCCCCTTGCGGGCGTTGTCGTTGGCCTTGCCGACGGCGCTCTGGACCTTGCCGGCGGTCTTCTGCGCTTTGCCGGCGACTTCCTTGCCGGTGTTGCCGGTGACCTTGCCGGCCACTTCCTTCGCGGTGCCCTTGACCTGGTTCTTCATGCCTTCGCTGCGATTCTTGTCCACGACAGCCTCCTCGCGCCTGCAGGATTGCAGGCTGCGAGGGGATATGCGCCTGTCGCCGCCATGCCGAGGTGAAGAAAGCTGCTCGGCTACAGAATCGGCATGCCACCAGTGACTGCATAGCGGCCGCCGGTCATGTAGCTGGCTTCGTCGGACGCCAGCAGCACGTAGATCGGTGCGCACTCGGCCGGCTGCCCGGGGCGCTTGAGCGGCGTCTGACTGCCGAACTCGGCCACCGCGTCGGGCGGCAGCGTCGAGGGGATCAGCGGGGTCCAGATCGGGCCGGGCGCGACCGAGTTGACGCGGATGCCCTGGTCGGCCAGCAGTTGCGCCAGACCCGCGGTGAAGTTGGCGATCGCGCCCTTGGTGGTCGCGTACGGCAGCAAGGTCGGATTGGGCTTGTCGGAGTTGATCGAGCTGGTGTTGATGATCGAGGCCCCCGGCTTCATGTGCGGTACCGCCGCCTTGCACAGGTGGAACATCGCGCTGACGTTGACCTGGAAGGTGTAGTCCCACTTGTCGTCGGGGATCTCGTCGAGCGATTCGTAGGTCATCTGGTAGGCGGCGTTGTTGACCAGCACGTCGATCCGGCCGAAGGCCTCGACCGCCTTGCGCACGATCGCGCGGCAATGCGCGGGGTCTGCGATGTCACCGGGCATCAGTTCGCAGCGACGGCCGGCCGCTTCGACCAGACGCCGCGTTTCCTGCGCGTCTTCGTCCTCGCTCAGATAGCTCACCAGCACGTCCGCGCCCTCGCGCGCGTAAGCCAGCGCGACCGCGCGGCCGATACCGCTGTCGCCGCCGGTGATGATCGCGATCTTGTCCTGCAGCCGCCCACTGCCGCGATAGCTGTCCTCGCCGTGGTCGGCGGGCGGGTCGAGTTTGCGCTCGACGCCGGGCACGGCCTGCTGCTGTGCGGGCTGGTTCATCGTCACGTCTCCAAGTCGGGGGAAGGACGCCACGCTAGGCCCGCGCACGTGGCGCGCCAGTGATTGCAACGGCACGCGCGCGCATGGGATTGCAGGGATTGCATGCCGGCATGCGACATCGCGCTTACGACTTCTCGACACGATCCTAAGATTCGCGTTGGTCTAATCCGCGCCCGTTCCTGGATGTGATGGGAACGCGAAGGGCGAGGTGGCGTGGCTGCCGGCACTGTCCGGCGGCGCGGCCTCGCGCCTGCGGTCAGGCGGACATGCGCACCTCGACGATCCACGATCACAGAGGGCTCCGCAGTACGATGACGTTCGCTGTTCACTCCCACCCCCGCCGCGTGGCGCTGGCCACACTGGCCACCGCCATCCTCGCCACGCCCGCGTTCGCGCAGACCGGCGCCCCCGACACCGATCCTGCAGCGGACGAGGTCGAGAATCTCGACGCGGTCCAGGTACGCGGGGTGCGCGCCAGTGTTGCCGGCGCGCTCGACGCCAAGCGCGGCGCGGCGCAGATCACCGATTCGATCGTCGCAGAGGACATCGGCAAGCTGCCCGACAACAGCGTCGCGGCGGCGATGCAGCGCATCACCGGCGTGCAGGTCCAGCGTGGCGGCGCGGAAGTGGGCACGGTGCTGGTGCGCGGGCTGCCGAACGTGGTCACCACACTCAACGGCCGCAACATCTTCACCACCACCGGTCGTGGGGTCGCGCTGGCCGACATCCCGGCCGATCAGTTGCAGCAGGTCGATGTCTACAAGACCAGCGGCGCCGAGCAGATCGAAGGCGGCATCGCCGGTGCGGTCGACATCCGGCTGCGCCGTCCGTTCGACCTCGACGAGGACAGCACGCTCGCCGGCAGCGTCTCCACGCTGTATGCCGGCCAGGCGCGCGAGACCGCGACCAACGGCAGCCTCACCGGCAGCCGCCAGTGGGAGACCGGGGCCGGGCGCATGGGCGTGCTCGGCGCGGTGTCGTACCAGGAAACACCGTATCTGGAGTCCAACACCTTCCACGGTACCTACGACCGCGTCGACGACCCGCGCGATCCGTCGCGGCAGCTGCTGGTGCCGTTCAATGCCGGCAACCTGCAGGCGCAGGGCTTCCGACGGCGCAAGGCGGCGAACGTCGCGTTCCAGTGGGCCCCCAGCGACAACACCGAGCTGTGGGCCGAGGGCTTCTACGTCGGCTATCGCAACACACCCCGGGTCAACTACTGGATGCCGTTCCCCGGATCGCTGACGCCGGAGAACACCGACTCGCTGGCCACCCAGCCCGGCAACGACATCCTGCAGCGCGTCGAACTGCGCGACAGCGATGTGCTGTCGAGCACCCAGGCCCACCAGAACAGCTCCGACACCTGGCAAGCGGCGATCGGCGGCAGTTGGAAGGGCGAGCGGCTGAAGCTGTCGAGCGAGCTGGCCTACACCTACAGCGAATCGGACAACCGCTCGATGGTGCTCGACCTCATGACCACGGTGCCGCGGTTGACCATCGACAGCAGCCGCGGCGTGCCGTTCACCTCGGCCACGAATGCCGACGGGTCGGCCTACGACGTCACCGATCCCGATGCCTGGCGGCTGAGCCAGTACTACGACAGTTGGAGCCGGCAGGAGGGCGACGAGTGGGCGTGGCGCGCCGACGCCAATTTCGCCTTCGACGGCGGCATCGTCAGTTCGCTCGACGCCGGTGTGCGCCTGGCCAGACGCAATGCCTCCAACATCGGGGGCGATCCGGGCGCGCGCGACAACCTCAGTGGCGCGCCGATCCGGATGTCCGACATCCCGGGCCTGGCGCAGGTCACGCCCGGCAACATCCTCGACGGGGACCGCGATGTCGGCGTCGATCGCTGGCTGGGCGCCAACCGCGACTTTCTGCTCGGCCACACCGCGCTGATCCGCCAGGCCATGGGCCACGGCCCCGACCGGCCGCCTGCAAACCCGGCGGTGCAGTTCGACAACCGCGAGGACAACCACGCCGCCTACCTGCAGGCCAATTACGGATTCGCGATCGGCGCAATTCCGATCGACGGCCGGATCGGCGTGCGCCATGTGCGGCTGGAGCGCCAGATCAACGGCACCTCGCTCGTCGACGGCGTCGAGACGCCGGTGCAGACCACGCGCGCGCGTCACGAATGGCTGCCAAGCGTCAGCGCCAACCTGTCGCTGCGCGAGGACCTGATGCTGCGCCTGTCGCACAGCCAGTCGATCACCCTGCCCCGCTTCGCCGACCTCAACCCGCAGTTGGCGCTGTTCCAGTCCACCGACACACTGCCTGCGCGCGGCAGTGGCGGCAATCCGGACCTGGCGCCGGTCGAGTCGAAGAACCTCGATGCGTCGCTGGAGTGGTACTTCCAGGACAACGCGCTGCTGTCGTTGGCCGCGTTCCACCGCGCTGTCGACGGCTATGTGCAGAACTACGCCGAGGACGAGACGATCGACGGCACCACGTACCAGATCACCCGCCCGCGCAACACCGGCAGCGGCACGCTGCGCGGCGTGGAGATCGGCTATACGCAGTTCTACGACTTCCTGCCCGGCGCCTGGTCGGGTCTGGGCACGCAGTTGAACGCGACATGGCTCGATGCGGAGGCCGAGTCGCCCGATGGGGTCATGCAGCCCCTGGCGAACGTGTCCAAGCGGGCCTGGAATGCGGTGCTGATGTACGAGTACGACGCGTTCTCCGCCCGCCTGGCCTACAACTGGCGCGACGACTACGCGGTGAGCTTCAGCGCGTCGGGCGACCAGCCCAACGAGGTCTTCCACGGCCCGGAGGCATGGCTGGATCTTGCGCTCAACTACGCGATGGACGAGAACGTCACGGTGTTTCTGGAGGCGACCAACCTGCTGGGCGGCAAGACCCACAACTACTTCGGCAGCCCGGAGTTCCTGCGCGACCGCGCCTCGCCCGAACGCAGTTACATGCTCGGCATCCGCTTCCGGCTGTAAGGCGCCCGCCGCGCCGTCCCCGCGTGCCAGCGGGACGCGCGGCGCGGTGTCCGCATGTCGACCATGGACATCGCGCACCGGCGGCTCTTCTTTTCAGGCGCATCGTCGCATCGAAAGGCATCCGCCTGTCCCGATGCCCTCCGGATAGAGCGCCCGGCCGCCGAGGTACAAATCGATGGTATTTCGGAAGCGTTCCTTGTTGCGGCCCCCGCAGTGATGGTCGAAGGCGTGGGTCTGGGAGCCAGTGCCGATGGGCAGCGCTGCCGCCCAATTTGCACACTTAGAGATACTTCGACACCTCGGCCATTCCGACATCACTTGCACGGCGGAATGCGGTCGCCACATCGTCGCAATCCTTGATGGACACCTCGAACGCCTCGAACACGGTTCGCCACGTCCTGACAGCACCCACCACCGTGTCGATCAGTTGGGCGGCCCGTGTCCGGGTCAGCCCGAAATCTCCATAGCCGGCAAATGCATTGTCCAGGGTCGCCTTTCGGCCGCTCGGGCCCACCCCAAGGTGCAAGGTACGCTCCGTTCCGACCTGCGGTTTGGGCACCACGTCGTACAGGGGGCTCAGATTCCACGCCCCGTCGTCATGCACAAATGCGTGGTTTCGCAGGTGGTCATCATCGTTGGTGACCAGAATATTGAAGACCATCCGCGAGAACAGCTCTTCGCGCTGGGCGGTCACTTGGCCCTCGGCCCCCCATTGCTCGATCACCCTGACGATCTGGGCATAGCTGGCATCCGGGGAGTCCTGTTCCGTCAGGCCCAGCATCGTGAGCGCACTGACCATATGTTTGCGGCTCACTCCATCAGCAACCGGGATGCGGTCGAAGCGCTCGATCAGCATCACCTGCCGGCCATCGGCCAGAGTCTGCAGTTCGGTCTTGGGCACAGACATTCCCGCCCGGCGTGCCAGCTCCAGCGTGGCGCGCTCGACGCTGGGCACGTTGAAGCGGTCCCGAATGGACGGGAACTTGGCGATCCACTCGATGCCTTGGTGGAGCACAGCGGCCTTCGGACGTGCGCCACCCAGCGACGGCGCACCGGCAAAATAGTTCGCAAGGTGAGCCGGTACCGGCAGACCTTCCTCAACCCGTTGCGATGCCTCAATCAGATACTGCAGGTCGATGGTTGATGGCAGGCGCGAGTGATGTGGCGGGCTGTCTACTGCTACGCGCACATCCAACGCACCCACCCGGTTGCTGCCGGCCTCCAGCATGTAGACCGACTCGGGCAGGCTGTTGGCGGGGACTTCCAGACGGTTCTCGATCACGCGCCGCCCCCAATCGTCGGGAGTGGCATCGCGCAATGCTCCGAACATTGCCAAGCCATTCACAGGCAGCATGCGCTCGCCGGCGCGCTCCAGCGGTAACGAGACCGGATCCACAGCAATCGCATTCGGCTTACGACGGGCCACGTAGCGTGTGCCGTACTGGAACTGAGACGCTTGCAGCTCCGGCCCCAGCTCGGTCAGATCGAGCAGGCCGGCCGGCACCGCAGTCACCTCACCGGGGAGGTACGCAAACACATAGGGCATGGTCGACCTCGGCTTAGAAATCCAGGTCAGAAGGCTTGCTACGGATCGGGCGCTTGGTCTTTGTGCCCTCCAGGATGGCCTCGGACACGGGGTCTCGCAGTTGGTCGAGCTTCGACAGCAGCCCCAGACGTTCAAAGGCGGAAAGCCACGTGCCCAGAGCAATGTTGACGCCCCCCTGCTCGAGCCGGTTCATGGTGGCAGGGCTCACTCTGGCGCGTTCGGCCAGACTTTCCTGGGTCCATCCGCGTGCCAGACGGGCACTCTTGACCATCTGTCCCAGGTGCTTGGCAGTCTTCTGGGCCGCATGCGTGGCGTAGTCGGTCGTGCTCCGGCGCATATCTGTCATAGATTATAGGGAATTCGCCAATCCTATCATTTATGACAGGAAGGAGCGGTACCCGGGCGCAGTACCGCGATCATTGGGGCGCTCTCGGGACTCGGACCAGGCATATGCCGCCATAGCGCCAGGCCGCCGACAGGCCCAGAATCCGGGCAAACAGGTCGACATCTCATCCCCGCAGAAGGCGACGCAACCCACTCGGCGTGGCATAGCGCCATTTACAGCCATGACGATCCAGGTCTCGAACGCGGTCGCAAGACGGCTGTTTCTCGCACGGCAAGGGCTGGCCGCGCCGCCGGGCCGGGCGCTGTCCAAGGCGGGGCTGCTGCAGCTCATCACCGATTTGGGCTTCGTGCAGGTGGACAGCATCGGCACGGTGGAGCGCGCCCACCACCAGATCCTGTTCTCGCGCAACCAGACCTACCGGCGCGGCCACCTGACCACGCTACTGGAACAGGACCGTGCGCTGTTCGAGCACTGGACGCATGACGCCTCGATCCTGCCGACCGCGTTCTATCCGTACTGGAAGCATCGCTTCCGCCGTCGCGAGCCAATCATCCGCGAGCGCTGGCGCAAGTGGCATGGGAACAGCTTCGATGCGGCGTTCGAAGACACGCTCGCGCGCATCGAGGCCAACGGTCCGGTGCTGGCGCGGGAGTTGAAGGCGGCGGGGCATGCGTCCGGCGGTTGGTGGAACTGGCACCCGTCCAAGACCGCGCTTGAGTATCTCTGGCACACCGGCAAACTCGCGATCGCCGGCCGCGTCAATTTTCAGAAGGTCTATGACCTGGCGGAACGGGTGATCCCCGCCGAGGTCTACGAACGCGAGGTCGACCCTGCCCAGTTCGTCGACTGGGCCTGCCGGGAGGCCTTGAAGCGACTGGGCTTTGCGACGCCCGGCGAGATGTCCGCGTTCTTCGACCTGGTCTCGCCACAGGAGGCCCGGGACTGGATCGCACGCCATCGCGACGCGCTGTGCGAGGTCTCGCTTGCGTCCATCGATGGCGACAGCGCGCGTCGGTCCTATGCCTTCGCCGATCTCGCTGGCGACCTGCACGATGTGCCCGCGCCCTCCGCCCGCGTCCGGGTCTTGAGCCCGTTCGATCCGTTGCTGCGCGACCGCAAGCGCACCGAACGGCTGTTCGGCTTCCACTATCGCATCGAGGTCTTCGTGCCCGAGCCGAAGCGCCAGTACGGCTATTACGTCTTCCCGCTTCTGGAGGGCGACCGTCTGATCGGCCGGATCGACATGAAGGCCGACCGCAAGGGCGGCACGCTGGATGTACGTCGGCTGTGGCTCGAGCCCGGCGTCCGTGCTTCGGCCGGACGTCTGGAGAAGCTCGACGCCGAACTGGCACGACTGGCGAAGTTCACCGGCGTGGCGCGGGTGCACTACCTCAAGGGCTGGCACAAGGCGCACTGAGGCTTTTGCGTGGGCGCGCCTGCGTGGTCGGGACGTCGCCACGCGCACTGCACGCCTGCACGGCTAGCGTGGCGCTTTGTGCACGGGATGCCCCGCATGCGCCTGCTGGCTGGTTGCGAGATCGTGGTCGAAGCCGAAGACGACTGCGCGGTGGTCGCGATGCTGCGCCCGCGCAGCGGCGACGCGCAGTGGTTGGTCAGCGAAAGCTACACCTTCGAGCCGGATGTCCGTCCGACCGAACACGTCGATCCGTTCGGCAATCTGTGCCAGCGGCTGATCGTCCCCAGGGGCCGGATGCGGCTGCGGACCGAGCTCGAGGTGGAGACCGAGCGCACGCTGCCCGTCGCGCCCTGGGCACTGCCCACGCCCGCCTCCCTGCTGGCCGACGCGACCCTGCAGTACCTGCTGCCCAGCCGCTACTGCCCCTCCGATCGCGCGTTCGAACAGGCCCAGGCCATCGTCGATGCCGCATCGCCCGGCACCGGCCATGTCGGTGCGGTGGTGGCGTGGATCCGCCGCCACATCGCCTATCGCTACGGGGTCAGTGACGCCTGCACCGATGCGCTCGACACGATGGCGCAGGGCGCGGGGGTCTGCCGCGACTTCGCCCATGTCGGAATCATGCTCTGCCGCAGCCTGCGGATTCCGGCGCGCATGGTCGTGGGCTATCTGCATGGGCTTGAGCCGATGGACCTGCACGCCTGGTTCGAAGCCTACCTGGATGGACGCTGGTACACCTTCGACGCCACCCAGGATGCGCCGCGTGGCGGCCGCATCGTCGTGGCCTATGGCCGGGACGCGGCCGATGTCGCGTTTCTGACCAACTACGGCTGGCTGCGGACGGTCGAGATGCAGGTCTGGGTCGGCGAGAAGACCTGAGCGCAGTCGCGATGCGACACTGCCCGCGTCCACCATTGCGGAACACCGCCATGTTGCGCGCTCCTCTTCCCGCTCGCGCTGCCGCCTGCCTGCTGTCGGCTGTGCTGGCTGCCTGCACGTCCGCCGGCTCCATCGCGACTGCCGGGCCGGCGGTGGCGCCGGTCGCCAGCGCCGCACCGGTCACGCCGGATGTCGGCTGGCCGCGGACCTTTGCCGCGGTGCAGGCGGCCTGGCTGTTCGAAGACCAAAAGACCTTTGCCGATGCGGTGCCGCGGCGCGATCCGGCGCAGATCGAGGCGGCGTTCGCCGGCAGCCACGCTCGCCCAGGCTTCGACCTGCGCGCGTTCGTGGACGCCCACTTCGTGCTGCCCGCGCCGCCGCCCGGCACCCCGGTCGAGGCGCAGTCGACGCTGCGCGCGCATATCGATGCGTTGTGGCCGCTGCTCACCCGCCCACGTCCCGCGCCCCTGCCGCACGACAGTCTGTTGCCGCTGCCGCACACCTACGTGGTGCCGGGCGGGCGCTTCCGCGAGATCTACTACTGGGACTCGTATTTCACGATGCGCGGCCTGGTCGAGAGCGGCGAGCGCACGGCGTCGCGGCACATGCTCGACAACTTCGCGCGGTTGATCGACACCTGGGGCCACGTGCCCAACGGCAACCGCAGCTACTACCTCAGCCGTTCGCAGCCACCGTTTTTCTCGCACATGGTCGCGCTCGAGTCGCGCGACGACCCCGCGTTGGCCTTGCGTTACCTGCCGCAGCTGCGCCGCGAGCATGCGTACTGGATGGACGGCGCCGAGCGACTGGCACCCGGCGAGGCGGCGCGGCGTGTCGTGCGCCTCGCCGATGGCCGCCTGCTCAATCGTTACTGGGACGACCGCGAGGTGCCGCGGCCCGAGTCGTTCGAGCAGGACCGCCAGACCGCCGCCGCGGCCAAGTCACGGCCCGCGGCGGAGGTCTGGCGCGACCTGCGCGCAGGTGCCGAGAGCGGCTGGGATTTCTCCAGCCGCTGGCTCGACGATCCGATGCGGCTGGACACGATCCGCACCACGACGATCGTGCCGGTGGATCTCAACAGCCTGCTGCATCACCTGGAGTCGACGATCGCCACCGTCTGCGAACGGGCTGGCGACGCGGACTGCGCGCACCGCTACGCGGCCATGGCCGACGCGCGCGCAGAGGCGATCGCGCACCATCTCTGGCATGCCGATGGCTACTACGCCGACTACGACCTGCGTGCCGGACAGCCGCGCGCGCAGTTGACCGCCGCCGCGCTGTTTCCGCTGCATGCCGGCATCGCCTCGCCCGAGCGCGCACGCCGCACCGCCGACGCGGTGCGCTGGCAGTTGCTGCGCCCGGGCGGCCTGGTCACGACTGCGGTCGACAGCGGCCAGCAATGGGATGCGCCCAATGTCTGGGCGCCACTGCAATGGATCGCAGTCGACGGGCTGCGCCGCTATGGCGAACATGCGCTCGCACACGACATCGCGCGCGGCTTCATCGGCAATGTGCAGACGGTGTTCGACCGCGAGCGCAAGCTGGTCGAGAAGTACGACGCCGATGGCGCGCTGCAGGGCGGGGGCGGCGGCGAGTACCCGCTGCAGGACGGCTTTGGCTGGTCGAACGGGGTGACGCTGGCGCTGTTGGCCTTGTATCCCGAGCTCGAACGCGGCCCAGCAGAGGTCGATTGACGCCTTGCGTCAGCGCTCGGCCGTGCCTGCGGCCGCCGCGAACGGGCAACCGGGATGCAGGGCGACGCCGTTCTTGCGCGCGCGAAAGTTCTGCGATGCGGCGTAGGCCGAGCGCCGCAGGCGCATCAACTCCCCCAGCGGGCGATGGGCTTCCAGCCCGTGCCAAGGGCTAAAGCCCATCCCGGCATCGATCGCCGTGCTGCGCTCGGGCGTCCACGCCGGCTGCGGCGGCGCGATCACACGGGCCACAGTCCGGAACGGGCTGCGCGCCTCGTCCCAGCGCGCAGTGGCATCGTCGACGGGCATCTCCTCGAGTGAGGTGCACAGCTGCGCGCGCAGTTCCCATTCGCCGCCCTGCGCGGCGAAGAACGCAACCACGGCTTCGCGCAGGGCGTCGTCGTCGGACAGGTCGAGCCGTGTGTCGGTGAGTGCGCGCAGCGAGGTCGAGACCGGGACCAACTGCAGCTTGGCGATATGGTCGCCGTGGCGCAGCGGCAACTGGGTGAAAAAGGTCTCGCCGAGAATGTGATGCGGCGGTTCGCCGCCCATCGCCTTGAGCGTGGCGCTCTGCCCGCCCATCGCCTCCAGGCCGCGCTCGGTCCCCCGCAGAATCGCCGAGATCAGCCTCTTGGTGCGGTCCATGCGGTCGGTGGTCTTGGCCAGCAGCTTGAGGCTGCGCAGGAAGGCGCGCCCATTGGGCGCGTTGAACTGCGGGCCGTTGACCAGGATGACATCCTGCGCGCCCGGGCCGTCGCTGCCGTCGAGACGGGCGCCGGGCACGTCGCAGATCCGCAGCGCAACGCCGCGCGGCGTCGACACACGATCGGCAAGCAGGTCGCCGGGCGTGGTCGACAACCGCATCACCGCGGTGTGGCGGCCCGGCCGCGCGAACAGGCCCTGTGCCAGTTCCGGCGCCAGCCCCGCCGGCACCTCCACCACGGCCGACAACAAGCCATGGCTCTTGGCATGCACCGCACGCAGGCCCTGGCCCTCGTCTTCCCAGGTCTTGTGCGAGATCGACAACAGCACCTCGTCGAGCTCGGCCGCCAGCGCCGCCTCGTCGGGACCTGGCTGCGCGAGCGCGGGATCGTAGCGCTGGAAAGCCGCTGGACGGGGAATGGACATCGGGGCTCCTGGCGTGTCGAGTCGATCGTCGCGTGGCGTGGCGTGGCCACCGCTAGCGCGCGAGGAACCCCAGCAGCGCGCGATTGAAGGCGTCGGCATGACTGACGTTGAGACCGTGCGGCGCGTCGGGCACCACCACCAGCGCACTGCCCGGAATCGCGGCATGGGTACGCTGGCCCGAGCCCTCGAACGGCACGGTCGCATCGCCGTCGCCATGCAGTACCAGCACCGGCACGGTGATCGCCTTCAGGTCGCTGCGGAAGTCGGTCGTCGCGAAGGCCTCCATGCAGCCCAACGCCGCGGTCTGGTCGGACTGGCGCGCGAGCGCGAGGGCCTCCTGGCGCTGGGACTCGTCGACCTTGAGCGCGCCGTCGACACTGAAGAACTGGGTCGTGAAGTCGTCGAAGAATGCGTCGCGATCACGTTCGAGGCCGGCCCGCATCTCGTCGGCCTTGGCCTTGTCCAGTGGCCCCTCGGGGTTGTCGTCGGTCTTGAGTAGATACGGCGGTACCGCGGCGGCGAACACGGCGCTGTGGATGCGCGCCTGGCCATGGCGGGCGAGGTAGCGGGCCACTTCGCCGCCGCCCATCGAGAAGCCGACGAGCGTGACTTCGCGCAGGTCGAGATCCTCGAGCACACCGGCCAGATCGTCGGCGAGCGTGTCGTAGGTGTAGCCGTCCTCGGGCTTGTCCGAGCGCCCGAACCCGCGGCGGTCGTAGGCGATCACGCGATAGCCGGCCGTCTGCAACGGGCCGACCTGTGCACGCCACGAGGCGGCCGACAACGGCCAACCATGGATCAACACGATCGGCCGGCCGGCACCGCCCGAGTCCTCGACATGGAGACGCACACGGGATGAAGACGACGCACTGGTCATGGCGGCACTCGAAGTCCGAAAGAGAGGACGCCATGCTGCGTACGCTCACCCGATGCGGATGTGAAGTCGCGGAACACCCGTTGCGGTCCCTGCGCCTGCGTGCAGTTCGCGTCATCGCCAATGTCCAGGAGTCACGGCGCTTTGATCGGCGCGCGCCTAGCCTGCGGATGTCTTCCCCCTCGGAGTCCGTCCCATGAGTACGATGTCTCCGGTGACCGGCGAGGTCTCGGACAGCAAGGTCGCCGCGATCTTCGACAGCGAGCGCACCGCCCGGCGCGTCGCCCAGCAACTGCAGGCCGAACGCGGTTTCAAGGCCTCGCAGGTGAAGGTGATCACGCGCCACGACCGCCAAGCCGGCCGCAAGCTCGAACCCGAGAGCCGCGGCATCCTGCGCACGCTGATCATTGCTCATTACAAGCTGGGCCTGGCTGGCCTGGCGATCGGCGCGGCCCTGTTCGGCGTGCTGTATGCGGCCAGCGTGCCGGCGGTGGTCAACTCGCCATGGTTCGCCGGCGCCTTGATCATCGGATACGGCGGCGTGTTCGGGCTGATGGTCGGTGGCCTGGTGACATTGCGCCCCGACCACGACCCCTATCTGTTCAAGGTGCGTGAGGCACTGGCCGAAGGTCGCGCAGCGATTGTCGTGCACGCATTCGATGCCGCCCAGCGCGACCGTGCCAGCGAAGCGCTGTCGAGCGCCAGCGGCGAGACCATCCGCACACTGTGACGCGTGACCGCACGGGCGACCGCCATCAGCCCTCGACCGGCACGTCCTGCGTGCCGGCGAGGTCGCTCGCGAGCTGGCGTGCGATGTGCGGGTGCTCGCTGTAGAACGCGGCGTTACCGGCGAGCTCGCGCCAGATCTCGGCATCGGTGATCAGCCGCGCCACGTGCTGTGTGACCTCCGCGCCCTGGTGCGGCGCGGGCGCGGTCCGCGCCATCGCCAGTTCGAGCAGATACAGCAGGGTGCGCGACTGGGCCATGCAGATCTGGGCTTCGTGCAATGCGAGTCGGCCCAGCATCTGCATCCGTCTGTGATCGAGCGTGGCCACGCGGGCGTCGGCGAGCACCGCATCGGGCGTCCCCGCCACGAGATCGAGAAGCCGTCGCAGCGGCCCCTGGGTGGAGGCGCAGTGCGCGATGTCGTCGATGCGCGTGCCGCGTCGCGCAGGATGGCGGACTTCGTCCATGGTCGCTCTCCTTGGAAAATGGCGCCGGCGGACCGGCGCGCTGCACGCGTGACGCCATCAGGCGCGTCGACATGCGGGCTGCCACCCGCAAGCTACGTTTAACGTAGTATCGGAGTCAAGCGACGTTTCGGAAGCTTCCCGACGCCGAAGTCCGGGATGCGATGCAAGCGTGGCTGCCAAGGAACCCCTGCCTGTCTTCAGCCGTCGGCTGCGCGAAGCGCGCACCGCGGTGGGCATCTCGCAGCGCACGCTGGGGATCGAGGCCGGCCTCGACGATTTCGTCGCCAGTACCCGGGTCAATCGCTACGAGACCGGCGTCCATCAGCCCGATCTGCAGACCTTGCGCCGCATGGCGGAGGTGCTCGACCTGCCGGTGGCGTATTTCTATGCCGACGACGACGCCCTGGCCGGCCTGATCGCCGATCACCACCGCCGCGATCGCGCGTCGGCGCGCTGATCCACTGAAGCCACGCGCCGGTCACAGCGTCCCTGACGCCCGCGCCGTGCGGTCTGCCCGCTGCAGGCTGCAGCCCTTGCACACGCACCACTGCCTGGTTCACGCATCGCCGATGCCTGCGCTCGCACAATCGCCTGCATCCCTTTTCTTCCTGCGCGCGCGCGCGGATGCCTTTCGAGGACGCGATCGATGAACGACGGTTTCACGCTGGAGTACGACATGCGCCTGCGCCTGTGGGTGTTGCGGCAGGACAGTTCAGGGCGCTTGATCGCCTCGTTCCTCAGTCGTCAGAGCGCCGCCGAAGGCTCGACGTTGCGCGACCTCATCGGTCCGAACGCGCGTGTGCGGATCCGCAATGCGGACGGCAGCTATCAGGACGGCCTGGCCGACACACTCGAGGCCGCGCTGTCGACGTCGCCGACCACGCGCGCAACGCCGCCGACGCAGCTCACGAACTGACTGGCAAGGCAGTGCGCTGACGCCGACAACGCACATGGGCGCCCAAGGGCGCCCATGTCTCGAACCTGCCGATGCGGACCGGGCGGCGCCCGGTCCGCTGATCTACATCATAACGCGTATTCGGCCGTCAGGCCGAGCAGCGCGGTCGAACGCTTGGGACCTTCGAACTTCACGCCGGTGACCGGGTCGCGCAGGTCGCCCGACTTGGCGCGGAAGTAGTCGTAATGCAGACCGATGCTGAAGTTCTCGGTGGCATTCCAGCCCGTGCCGACACCGGCGTACCAGCTGTTGCGACCATCGCGGCCGCCGCTTTCGAGGCCCAGATCCTGGCCAACGTCGTTGTAGTAGCGCGCATTGTTGTCGGAAGCGCGGAAGAAGCCACCACGCGCACCCACGTACCACTCCGGGGTGATGTTCAGGCGGGCATTACCACCGGCGATCCAGCCGCGCAGCGCATTGGTGTCCTCGCGCTGGTTGACGCCGTCGTCGCGGAACGCGTTCTTGACCACCAGGTTGCCCAGGTCGGTGTAACCGCCTTCCA
The DNA here is from genome assembly GCF_039674545.1 of Luteimonas sp. TWI382. Lineage (NCBI taxonomy): Bacteria > Pseudomonadati > Pseudomonadota > Gammaproteobacteria > Lysobacterales > Lysobacteraceae > Luteimonas > Luteimonas sp. TWI382. The sequence goes on along the minus strand of NZ_JBDJNS010000029.1, from coordinate 17,163 downwards.
AGCCCAGACCGAAGTTCTGCGCCAGCTTCCAGCGGTAGCCGCCGACCAGGCCGTAGCCGGTCTTGCGACCGTCGCGGCTTTCGAACACGTTGAAATCGCCGGTGCCGAACCGACCGGCGGTGCCGCCATCCGTACGACCGACGTTACCGGCGATGAAGGCGTTGCCCTCGCCGATCTGCAGGTCGGGACGATAGGTATCGCCACCCATGCTCTGGGCGAATGCGGAAGGGGCACACAGGGCGGCGGCGATCGCTGCGGGAATCAGGAGAGTTTTCATCGGGGGCATTTCCTTTTTTTCTTGGATACGCGGCTCGCGTATCGATGGACATGCGGGGTCGGGGGGTGTCCCGCGGTGCGCAGTAGAGACCCCGTCGCCTGAAGCGCGCGCAAACGTTCACACCCGTTCGACGCAATCGCGGCATTCGCATTCAAGTCTGGTTTACGCGAATGAGGAACTTGCGAGCGCAGGCACGAACGGGTCCCCGATTGCAAGACGCGGCCAACGCCGTGTCGACACGCCGCGTCGGCTACGATGCCTGCCCCGTCCTTCGGTGCGTTTCGTGGCCCACGTCTCCGGCCCTCTGCTGACCCGTGACACCGCCGACGCGCTCAATGCGGCACGCGATGCGGGCAGCCGTACGTGGACCGGATCCCTGGACCTGGGCCGCAGCACGGCCACCGCGAAGTTGTACGCAACGCACTGGACCTGGCACGACGCGGACTATCCCTGGCCCGGCGCGCTGCGCGAGCGCACGGTGTACCGCCACGATGGCGATGCCTGGGTCGCGATCTCGCGCTACGGCGGCGCTTTGATCAAGCTCGTGCCCACGTCGTGGGGGCCGCCCACGTTCGAGATCGACGGCATCAAGATGCTGCCCACCGCGCAGACATCACCGCTGGACGATGCCCGCCGCAAGGTCGCACTCATCGCGCCGCAGGGCGCGCGCGTGCTCGACACCTGCGGCGGCCTGGGCTACTTCGCCGCGTGTTGCCTGGACGCGGGCGCGGCGCACGTGCGCTCGTTCGAGAAGAATGCCGACGTGCTGTGGCTGCGCAACTGCAATCCGTGGTCGCCCGACCCCGATGCAGCCCCGTGGCAGGGGCGCCTGTCGTTGGTCCATGCCGATGTCGTGGAGGCCGTTGCCGACCTCGCCGATGCATCCGTGGATGCGGTCCTGCATGACCCGCCCCGTTTCGGGATCGCCGGTGAGCTGTACGCGCGGACGTTCTACGATCAACTGGCCCGCGTGCTGCGGCGCGGTGGCCGGCTGTTCCACTACACCGGCAGCCCGAATCGCCTCACCAGCGGCCGCGATGTGCCACGCGAGGTCGCACGGCGGCTCGAAGCCGCGGGCTTTCGCGCGGCCCCCGCGCTCGACGGCGTACTCGCGACGCGCCGTTGAGCGGGCGCCGTCCGACGCTCGGATGCCGGCACGCGATGCTGGCCGCGCGCGCTGCGCGCCGCGTCGCTAGTCGCGCCACCAGGCGGTCGTGGCCTGCGGCGCGGTCAGGTCCACGCGCTCGCCCATGCGCGGGGTCGCCAGCGTGACGCCGCGCTCGGCGGCAATCGCCACCACGCGCTCGAACGGCTCGTCCCAGTCGTGCATCGCCAGGTCGAAGGTGCCGTTGTGCACCGGCATCAGCACGCGCGCGCCCAGGTCGACATGCGCCTGCACGGTCTGCTCGGGCTGCATGTGCACGAAGGCCCAGCGAAGGTCGTAGGCACCGGTCTCGACCATCGCCACGTCGAACGGTCCGAAGCGCTGGCCGATCTGCGAAAATCCATCGAAGTAGCCGGTGTCGCCGCTGAAGAACACCCGCAGGCCCGGATCGCCGTCCGCCGCGCGGTCCTCGATCACCCACGAAGCCCACAGCGTGCGGTCGCTGTCGAACGGCCCTCGCCCGGAGAAATGCTGGGCCGGCGTGGCGGTGAAGCGCAGCTCGCCGATCGTGGTGCCCTGCCACCAGTCGAACTGCTGCACCTTGGCCGCCGGCACGCCCCAGTCGATCAGGCGGTCGCCCACGCCCAGCGGCGTCAGGAACACCGCCGCGCGATCGGCCAGCGCGCGCACGGTGTCTCGGTCGAGGTGATCGTAATGGTCGTGCGACAGCAGCACGCCGCGCAGCGGCGGCAGCGCATCGAGCGCGATCGGCGGGGGGTGGAAGCGTTTGGGTCCCATCCATTGCACCGGCGAGGCGCGCTCGGAAAAGACCGGGTCGGTCAGCCAGAAGCCATCGCGAAGCTTGAGCAGCACGGTCGAGTGGCCCAGCCGCCAGGCACTGCGGTTCGGCGCGGCCTCCAGGTCGGCCGCCGTCAGCGGCGACACCGCCAAGGCGTGGGCCGGCACCGTGGTGGCCGGCTTTTCGAACAGCATCTCCCACATCAGTCGCGCGGTCTTGGCCACCCCGATCGGCGGTCGCGGCGCCGGATTGCGGAACCGGCCAGCCTCGGCCTGCGGCGATGCCGAATAGTCGGCGATGGGGCGATTGGTCTGGAAGTACGACAGCAGGCAGGCGCTCACGATGCAGACTCCAAGAACGGAGAGGAGGAGGACGGCGGTGCGCCGTCGGCGATGCGGCTTTACGGGCGAGGACGAGGGAACGGCAGGCATCGACGGGACCCATAGGAACTACACCGTGCAGTGTAGATATATCGGCCTGAATGTAAACCCGGCGGTGTAGAATTGTCCGATGGACTGCGACCCACCCCTCGCCCGGCTCACCGATCGCAAGCACGCGGCGATCCTGGAAGCGGCGGTGGCCGAGTTCCGCGCTGCCGGCTATGAGGCGACCAGCATGGATCGCATCGCCAGCCGCGCCGGGGTATCCAAGCGCACCGTCTACAACCATTTCCCCGGCAAGGACGCACTGTTCCTGCGCATTCTCCAGGCGATGCTCGAACGCGGTGTCTGCGGGCCGGATCTCGCCTACCGCGCCGATCGGCCGCTGCGCCCCCAACTGCTCGAGCTGGTGCACCAGAAGCTGCGGCTGCTCCACGACCCGGAGTTCGTGGACCTGGCACGCGTGGCCATCGCCGCGGGCATCCACTCGCCTGCGCTGGCGCGCGACCTGCTTTCCCGCCTGGGCGATCGCGAGGAAGGGGTGTCGGTCTGGATCCGAGCCGCGTCCGCCGACGGCCGGCTGCGGACGGACGACCCGGCCTTCGCGTCGATGCAGTTGCAAGGCCTGGTCAAGAGCTTCGCCCTGTGGCCGCAGCTGTCGATGGGTCAGCCGCCGCTATCGGCCGCGCAACAGACGCGCGTGGCCGAAACGGCGGTCGACATGTTCCTGGCCTACTACGGCTGAGCGACCGCGCCGCGGCCACCCGCGCGCCGGATCAGGCCGTGGATGTAGGCCATCTTCTCAAGCACCGGCGGCGCGATCGAGAACGGATACAGGTCGGGCTGACCCATCGCCCGGTTGAGGCTGTTGACCGCGTAGGTCAGCGGCAACCACGCATCGATCAGCCGTCGCAGATCAGCCACGTGATGAGGATCGAACGTGATCTCGGTCTCCATCGTCGTGCTCTCGGCGATGTCGGGCGCGATGCGAATACCGAACGCGGCGGCCATTTCCAGTGTGTCGACGATATGCAGATAGTGCGCCCAGGTCTCGGCCCAGTCCTCCCACGGGTGCATCGTCGCGTAGCGGCTGACGTGACTGCGCTGCCACTGCGCGGGCGCGCCGGTCGCGTAGTAGCGCTGCAGCGCCTGGCCGTAATCCTGTCGGTCGTCGCCGAACAGCGCGCGGCAACGCGCGCGCTCGTCCGGTCCGGCATCGCGCACCAGCCGGTCCCAGTAGTAGTGGCCGATCTCATGGCGGAAATGGCCCAGCAACGTGCGGTAGAGCTCGCCCATCGACACCCGCGCCGCCTCCCGGCGGGCATCGTCGGCTTCCGACAGTGCGATGGTGATGAGGCCATTGTCGTGCCCGGTCATCACCCGGGGCCCGTGCGGCGGGTCGGCCAGGAAATCGAACGACAACGGTTCGGGATCGCCGCTGCCGACGGTCGGTGTGGGCAGGCGCAACCGCAGCAGGCTGTAGAACAGCCGGCGCTTGGCGACCTCGATCCGCCGCCAGGCCTGCAGCCGGTCGTTGTCGGACAGATCCGGGATGGTGCGGTTGTGGCGACAGGCGCGGCAATAGCGCTGGGGAGCGTCGGCAGGCAGCAGCCAGTTGCAGGCCGAATGCGTGGCGTTGCTGCAGAACCGGTAGCGCGGACCGGCGGGCGCGCTCTGCAGCCGCCACGCCGCGCCGTCGGGGATCAGTGCGCCCAGCGTCACCTGCTCGGGCACGAAGCCCAGCCGCGCGCCGCAGCGCAGGCACTCGGTGTTCTCGAAGTACAGCACCTGCTCGCAACGGTCGCACTTGAACAACTGCATGGACGAAATTCCGCTGCGCTCACGCCGCCGCGTCGAGTTCGGTCCAGACCTGGATCGACACCGTGCGCAACGGCCGGTAGCTGGTGAGAAAGGCGACGTCGGCCGCATCGCGTCCGTGCGCGATCACCACCCGGCCCCCGCGTGGGGTCGCCTGGGTGGCATCGAAGGTGTGCCAAGCATCGCCCAGGTACGCTTCGAACCAAGCGTGCATGTCCATCGGCTTGAGGTCGTGCAGCCAGCCCACGACCATCCGCGCCGGAATGTCGAGTGCGCGGCAAAGCGTCATGCCCACATGCGCGAAATCCCGACAGACGCCGGCGCCTTGCGCCAGGGTGTCCTGGGCATCGGTGCCGGCGTCGCTGACGCCATAGCGATAGGCGAGATGGGCGTGGATCCAGCGACGGATCGCCTCGACCTGGGCATGGCCCGGCGCGGCGTCGCCGACGATTTCCAGCGCGCGTGCGTACATCGCCGCGCGGTCGGACGGGCAGTAGCGGCTGGGCAGCAGGAACTGCAGCGTCGATGTCGGCAGGTCGGCCGGCGCGACCGCCGCTGCCGCCGGCATCGCTCCGGGATCGGGCGCGGCGATGGCGCGCGTCTGCAATCGGATGCGGGTCAGTCCCGGCGGCAGGGTGAAACGCTGGCAGCGGTTGCCGAAGCCGTCGAGATACTCGTCGAAACCCAGGGCCGGGTCGAAGCCGGCACGGTCGTTGACGTGCCAGCGCGCGCGGCCGGTCCTGGGCCGCAGCATCGCGATGACAGGCGCGGCGACATCGGTCTCGATCGCGAGTTCGCAGCCTGCGCGGACGTGCATGCGGGGGAACTCATTTCGACGGTGCGCCAGCCTAGAGGCGGGCATGTGCAGCGCTCGTGCAGGCGTGCGGCCCGCTAACGGCACGTTGCCGTGGGTTGGATAGGATGCGCGCTCCACACCCGGACTCGCCCGCATGCATCGACGTTCGTTCCTGCACGGCGGCCTGGTGGCCCTCTGCGCGGCCGCCCTGCCGACCTCGGTTTTGGCCGCCCTGCGCATGGGCGCGCCGGCCCCGTTCGACTTCGCCGCGCTCAAGGGGCGCGCCCGCGCACTGGCGGGCCAGGCGTACACCGCGCGGCCGGCCGCACTGCCCCAGCCGGTGTCAGCCCTCGACTGGGACGCCTACCAGGCGCTGCAGTTCCGCCAGGACCATGCGCTGTGGCACGAGGACGACACCCGCTACCTTGCACAGTTCTTCCACCTGGGCCTGTTCTTCAAGCGCCCGGTCCGCATGCACGCGCTGGCCGAGGGCCAGGCGCGCGAGATCGCCTACGACCCGGCGATGTTCGACTACGGCGCCTCGGGGCTGGACGGCGCCGCACTGCCGACCGATCTGGGCTTCGCCGGCTTCCGACTCAACCGGCGCAGCGATCCCAAGCGCGACTTCGCCGCGTTCCTGGGCGCGAGCTACTTCCGCGCCGTCGGTGGCAGCGGCCAGTACGGGCTGTCGGCACGCGGCCTGGCGGTGGACACCGGCCTGGCGAGGCCGGAAGAGTTTCCCGACTTCACCGACTTCTGGCTCGAGCGTCCGGCGCCGGGCAGCGACACGGTGGTCGTCTACGCCCTGCTCGACTCGCCGTCGGTCGCCGGGGCCTACCGGTTCGCGATCACCCCGGGCGAACCGCTGGTGATGGAGGTCGACTGCGCGCTGTACCCGCGCACCGCGATCGAGCGCCTGGGCATCGCGCCGGCGACCAGCATGTACCAGGCCGGCGAGAACGACCGCCGCATGGCCTGGGACTGGCGACCCGAGATCCACGACAGCGACGGCCTGGCGCTGCACACCGGCAGCGGCGAATGGCTGTGGCGGCCGCTGGAGAATCCGCGCGCGCTGCGGTTCAACGCCTTCGCCGACGACAACCCGCGCGGCTTCGGCCTGCTGCAGCGCGATCGCAACTTCGACCATTACCAGGACGACGGCGTCTTCTACGAGCGCCGGCCCTCGCTGTGGGTGGAACCGCGCGACGGCTGGGGACGCGGCGAGGTGCAACTGGTCGAGATCCCGACCGTCGATGAGACGTTCGACAACGTGGTGGCGTTCTGGCATCCGGCGCAGCCGATCGAGCCCGGTCGCGAACTGCTGTTCGGCTACCGGCTGTTCTGGGGCGAGGCGATGCCGGCGCGTCCGCCGCTGGCCACCTGCATCGCCACGCGCACGGGCCTGGGCGGCCGCATCGGGTTTGCGCGCAAGGCCTGGTCGCAGCGCTTCGCGGTCGACTTCGCCGGCGGCACGCTCGCCGCGCTGGCCGGGCGCAATGCCACGGTCGAGCCGGTGCTGCAGACCACTGCCGGCCAGTTGGAGACCGTCTCGGCCCGCCCGCTGCACGCCGTCGAAGGCTACCGGGTGATGTTCGACATCATCCCGCCAGGGCCTGGCACCGAGCAGCTCGAACTGCGCCTGTTCCTGCGCGATCCGGCCACCGGCCAGGCCCTCAGCGAGACCTGGCTCTACCAGTGGAATCCGCCCCCGCCCGAGGCACGGCAGGTCTACTAGATCGTGGCGTTTGCGTCGCCGTGGCAGCGACTGCACGGCGTGCGGATGGCGGCGGGCGGAGCGGGTCCGCCCGCCGCAGCCTTCACAGGCAGGGATAGATCCTCAAGCCGTGCGGCCCGCCGGCATCGCCCCAGGTCTGGAGCGTGCCATCGCACTCGATCCGGCCGCCGCCGATCGCATTGCCGGCCGCGTCGTAACGCGTCCATTCCGCCCACTCCTGGCCCAGGATCGGCCAGCGCGCGGCGGCGCTGCCCACCACCACGACCCCCAGCACCAGCGACACCATTGCCGCGATCACGCGTCCACGTCTGCTCATCGTGCTTGCCTCCAGTCCGTCGGAAGGATCCCCCGGCGCCAGCCTAGTGGCCCGCGGGGCCGGCAAATGGGGTGCCGGTCACAGCCCGCGATGGGGCCGCGTTCAGCCCCCGGCGTGCTGTGGCAGCGCTAAGCGCCGCAGTCGTGGCGACCGGCTGAGCGGCGTCGGCAGCAGATAGTCGCCCTGCATCAGCGGCAGGGCGAGGCGAGTGAAGCGCACCTCCAGATCGACGCCGGCGCGGCGCCAGGCGTCCCAGACCAGCCGGGTGCAGTAGGTGCCGGCCGGATCGGCGATCCGGAAGCGGGTGCCGCGCATGCCCAGGGCCTCAGCGACCGCGGCGGCGCGCAGGGCCTCGGGCGCATCGACGCGATAGACCGCATAGCCGCGGCTGCGCACCGGGTCGAGGAAGAAGCTCAGCGCATCGACAACCACGCCGTCGGCGCGTCCAGGCACTTCGGAGGGCGTCGCATGCACCACCTGCCAGGCGCCGGGACGCCCGACCAGCATGCCGACATGGCTGAATTGCCCGCCGTCGATCGCCAGCACCATCGCGCTGACCGACTCGGTCCCGCGTCGGAACACCAGATCGCCGGGCTGCGCATCGGCCGGCAACGCGGGGCCACCGGCCAGACAGGCGCTGGCCGCGCACAGTGCCAGCAGTGCGCACCACCAGCGTCGCATCGTCACGTCCTCAGCGCAGGCGGATCTTCCACTTGCCGTCGTCGCGGACCAAGCGGTGCGTCTCGGTCAGGTCCTTGCCGTTGTCGAAGACCACCCGGACCTGCACGCGCGCGGTTTCGCCGTCCTCGTCGATGCTCGACTCGATCACCTCGACCTTGTCGAGGCCGTCATTGGCATCGATCCTGGACTGCATCTCGCCGACGATCATCTGCACCTTGCCCTTGGCCTGCACCATGCCGTTGGCGGGCACATCGGCGAACGAGACCTGCGCGGTGGCTCTCTCGACATCGCCCTTGGCCGCCGCCTCATAGAACGCCTGGATCGCCGCTTCGGGCTTGGCGGACGAACACGCTGCCAGGGCCAGCGTGGCCAGTGCCAGCAAACAGATGGCGGACAGACGGAATCGATGCATGACGCGCTCCTCGCGTTCAGGGGACCGGCAGTTTACCGCCCGCGCCAGGCCGGGACCGTCGGCATGCGGTGCAGGAACGGCGCGGCCGCGCGCCGACTGCAGCAGGCAGGCGTCGCCTGCGGCGTTCGCACTGCGGCTACGTGCGTGCAGGCGGTGCGGCGAGCAGGCCCCGGCGCCGGTACCAAAGCTCCAGCGGCAGGGTCGCCAGCGGCGGCACTGCGGCCGCGATCGCGAGCAGCCAGGCCCACCAGGGCCAGCGCAGGCGCAACGCCGCGACGAGCGCGACGGCGAGATAGGCGAGGAACGCCATGCCATGCAGCCGCCCGAACCACCACACCCCCAGGGCCGTGGTGCCGGTGCCGTACTTGAGGACCATGCCAACCAGCAGGCCGGCCCAGGTGAACGCTTCGATCAAGGCCACCGCCGCGAAGACGCGACCGATGGGCGACAAGGGGGGCGATATCGTCATCCAGGGCACGGTCGCAGGCCGGGCGCCAGGACGCAAGCCGCCCCCGCTCGGTTCAGCGTGCGGAGGCGATGCAGCCGTCGGAGTCACACGCGGATCACCGCCGCACTTCCACGCTGTCGCATCGACCGCCGCGCACGCCCCCGCGCGACGGCGTGCCAACCGATGGAGACACCCGATGGATTCGATCAACCGCAACCAGCCCGAGGACAACCGCCAGGATCTGGCGGCCACGGCGGCGACCGCCCGCATCCGCGACATGTCCAAGGAGGCCGGTGCCTGCTTCTTCTGCACCACGCCCCTGTCCAGCAGCGACACCGGCGGCACCCGGCCGATGTCGATCGAGCAGGCCGACGACGATGGCGTGCTGTGGTTCCTCAGCGCTGCCGACAGCCACAAGAACGCCGAGATCCAGGCCGACCCGAAGGTGCGGCTGTATCTGCAGGCATCCAAGCATTCCGGCTTTCTGGTGCTCGATGGCCATGCCACGGTGAGCCGGGATCGCGACCGGATCGAGGCCTTGTGGAGCCCGATCATGAAAACCTGGTTCACCGAGGGCAAGGACGACCCCCGGATCACCGTGATCCGGGTGCAGCCGCAGGCGGGCTACTACTGGGACAACAAGCACGGCGATTTCGTTGCGGCGACGAAGATGGCGCTCGGCGCCGCGATCGGCAAGACGCTCGACGATTCGATCGAAGGCAACGTCGCGCCGTGATCGCGCACCGGTGGCGGGACGTCCCGTCACCGGTGCGGCCGAGCGGACGCTGCGCGTCGATCGACTCGGATGGAATGGGCTCAGGCCGTGTCGCGGCTCACGGCCCGCATTGCCACATCCCCTCAAATGTGCGGCTCGCGCCATCGCCGCGCTGGTAGGTCAACGTCGCCGGGCGCGGCGGTGACTCGCCGCCACCTGCTGCGGTGCCGGTCTCGACGATATGGATCGTCGTGCCGCGTCCTGTGAATGTGGGGGTCTTGAGCATGCCGTCGAAGCCACCGGGCGCGCGCACCGTCTCCACGACGTCGCCCACCTTCACCACGCCCTGCGCGGGCTCGGCGGCGCCGACCACGCCCTTGGCAAACAACAATGGCGCCTCGCCTTCCTCAGCGAAGCTGCATGCGAGCTCGCCGGTCAACGCCGCATCGGCGATGTCGCGTTCGCTCAAGGTGCCGAGCTGGATCTGCGACCCGTCGCCGCCCTCGGTATCGCCGGTCGCACTGGGCGCAGCGGCATCGGCGACCGGCGCCTGCGTCGGGGGCGGCGTGGTCGCTTCGTGCTGCGCAGTGGCAGGCGCGTCCCCAGCGGGCGCGCACGCCGCGAGCATGCCGGACATCAGGCCCAGGATCGTGGCCTGGGCCGCAGCGCGCACGCGCGGCCGGACGAAAGGTGTGGACATCGTGACCTCCAGTTGGGCGGCCGCGTCTGCGCGCAGCCGGGAGCCTGATGCTCGCCAACCCGCCCTTGGCATTGCGTGAAACAAATGTCATGCGGCCGTGTCGACTGCGCGACCGCCGATGCCCGAATGTCGAGATGATCTGCCAGCCGGAGACCGCATGACGCGTGCCACCCCGCCAATGAAGACGCCGGACGGGCGTTATCTGGTGGTGCGCGGGCGGCTATGGCGCAGTACCGATCCGCATCTGGACGAAAGCGAGCGACAACGGCTGGTGTCGGCACTGATGGACGCGCGCCGCGCGGTCAAGGCGGTACGGGCGGCAGATGATGCCGAGGCGCTCGCCCACGCACGCCGACAGGTGGATGCCGCCAAACGCGGGTTGGGAGAACGCGGCCCGGTGTGGTGGAGCGATGGCGCCCCCGACTACAACCGGCACCTGGTCCGCAATTCGCCGTATGCGGCGTGGTTTGCAGCGCTCGCGGACGCGAAGACGCCCTCCCCGCCGGCGTGACCCCCGTGCCCGCGCGCAGCGCGTCGGCACGACGCCAAGACCGACCGCGATCGCATCGCCGGATGCACACTCCACACGCGCCACTGCCGTTCGTTCCCCAGCGCGTGCTCGTCGCCGGGGTCACCGGCAGCGGCAAGACCACACTGGCCCGACGTCTGGCCACACGCTGGCGCATTCGCGCCAGCGACGCCGACAGCGCGCGTCCATTGAAGCGCGTCTGCTCAGAGCGCCAGCAACTGGCCGAACCGGTCGATGACGGCGCGCGCGCCGCAGCCATGCAGGTCGAAGTCGCGCCGGTAGCCGTAGGTCACCAGCACCAGCGGCGCCCCCGCGGCGATCGCCGCGCCGGCATCGGCTGACGAATCGCCGACCATCAGGCACTGCCCGATGTCGACGCCGAAATGCGCGGCCAGATGCAGCAGCGGCAACGGATGCGGCTTGCGCTCGGGCAGCTCGCCGGCGCCGAGCACCGCGTCGAAGTACTGCGCCAGATCCAGCGCCTCGAGCAGCGGGCCGACGAACGGCGCCGGCTTGTTGGTGCACACCGCCATCCGCACGCCGGCCGCGCGCAGCGCCTGCAGGGTCTCGGGCACCTCGGGATAGATCTGCGGATCGAGCAACAGGCAGTCACGATAGTGCTGCATGAAACGCGGCATCACCGTCTCGACATCGCGTCCGTCGCCGGCGTGCCGCAACGCCGCGGTGATGAGCTGGCGCGCGCCATCGCCGATCCAGCTGCGCACGGTGGCCTCGTCGACCTGGGCATGGCCGAGCTCGGCCAACAGGCGATTCACCGATGCGGCGATGTCCGACGCACTGTCGACCAGGGTGCCGTCGAGATCGAACAGCGCCACCGGCCAGGGAAAACCGGTTGCCTTCGCGGATGCATCGTTCACGCCTGTGCCTCGTCTCGTCGTGCGGGGAAGCTGCCTAGTGTGGGCCATCGCGACGCTCGCGAACGGCCTGCAACGCTGCGTTCGCCCCGACACGCGTGCATGGCGCGCATCGCGCGCCTATGCTCGCTTCGCGGCGTTGCCGCCTGCTCTGGAGTCCTGCGATGCCGATCACCACCACCGCCACGACGCGATCCAACGACGCCCCGCGCCTGCTGCGCACGCTGTGCAACCACTGGCGGCACAAGTTCGAGATCCGCCGCGACCACGACACGCACGCGTTCGTCCCGTTCGCCGGCGACGAAGCGGGTGCGGATTTCGTCGTCGAAGGCGATGCGCTGCGGATCGTCCTGACCCAGCCCGATGCCGAGGCGATCGCCCGCTATCAGCAGGTCATCGAGAACCATCTGCAACGCTTTGCACGCGACGAGACGCTGGCCTTCGACTGGCAGCCGGCCTGACAATCAGCTAGATCTCCGCCTCGCCGAACAGGCCGGCCTGCTGCGGCAGGTCTTCGGGCTCGCGAAAGCCGCCCAGGCCGACACCGACGAGCCGGTAGCGGGTCGAGGCCGGCAGATCCACGCGCTCGCGCAATGCCAGCGCGATCCGCGTGAGTTCGGCCTGCGAGGCCGGCGGCGCATTGGGCGTGAAGCTGCGCGTGAGAATGCGGAATTGCGCGGTCTTGAGCTTGAGCACGACCGTCCGCCCCACGCGCGCGGTCTTGCGCGTGGCCGCCCAGGTCTTCTCCGCCAGCCGTTCGATCATCGGCGCCAGCGCTTCGAGTGGCAGATCGGTCTCGAACGTGTCCTCCGAGGAGATCGACTGTACCGGCTGGTCCGGCTCGACCGGGCGTTCGTCGATGCCGCGCGCGCGCTGGTAGAGCCGCGCGCCGAAGGTGCCGAAACGCCGCTCGAGCGCGTCGAGCGACAGCCCGCGCAACTCGCCGACCGTGGTCACGCCGAGCTCGGCGAGCTTCTTCTCCATCACCTTGCCGACGCCGGGGATCAGGCCGACCTTCAATGGCGTCAGGAACGCTTCGATCTGACCCGGCTTGACCACGAACAGGCCGTCGGGCTTGCGCCAATCCGAGGCGATCTTGGCCAGGAACTTGTTCGGCGCCACGCCCGCCGACGCCGTCAGCTGAGTTGCCTCGCGGATCTGCGCACGGATCGCTTGCGCGGTCGCGGTGGCGCTGGGCGAAGGGATTTTCGGTGCAGTGACGTCCAGATAGGCTTCATCGAGCGACAGCGGCTGCACCAGGTCGGTGTGCTGCAGGAAGATCTCGCGCACCTGGCGCGAGACCGCCTTGTAGCGCGGGAAATCCGGCGGCACGAACACCGCATCCGGGCACAGCCGCTCGGCGGTCACCGCCGGCATCGCCGAGCGCACGCCGTAGGGCCGGGCCTCGTAGGAGGCCGCGCAGACCACCGAGCGCGCGCCGCGCCAAGCCACGACGACCGGCCGCCCACGCAGCGACGGATCGTCGCGCTGCTCCACCGACGCGTAGAACGCGTCCATGTCGATGTGGAGGATCTTGCGCACACGCCATTATCGCCGGCGCGGCGGGCGCCGGCGCGATGCCGGCGGCAGGCGTTCAGATCGCCGGCGGCGGCTCGGCCACGATCGGCAAGCGCACGATCGCCACCGTTGCGTCGTCGGGATCGGCGGTGATCGCGAAGCCCAACTGGCGGCACATCGCCAGCATCGTGGTGTTCTCCCGCAGCACCTGCCCCTCGACCATCCGCAGCCCCTGCCAGCGGGCGTACTCGATCATGATCCGCATCAGCCGCCAGCCCAGGCCCGCACCCTTGAGATCGGAGCGCACCATGATCCCGTACTCGCCGGTGTCGTAGTTCGCATCGGCCAGCAGGCGCACCGCGCCGAGCATCTCGCCCGTGGCCGGGTCGATCGCCGCCAGCGCGATCGAGCGCGCATAGTCGAGCTGGGTCAGCCGGGCAATGAACTCGTGACTGAAGTGGCGCACTGCGCTGAAGAAACGCAACCGCAGGTCGTCGGTACTGACCCGCTCGAAGAAGCGCAGGAACATCGCCTCGTCCTCCGGCCGCACCGGGCGCACGAACACGTCGCTGCCGTTGCCCAGCGCGATCGTGCGCTCCCACTCCTTGGGGTACGGGAACACCGCAAAGCGCGGGTGCCCGCGGCCGGGATGCAGCCGCTGCACCGGACCGACGGCGACCCGCGCATCGACCGCGATCACCCCGTCGCGGTCGGCGAGCAGCGGATTGACGTCGACTTCCTGGAGCTCGGGGATGTCGGCGGCCATCTGCGCCAGCTTCACCAGCAGCAGCGCGACCGCCCGCTCGTCGGCCGCCGGCACATCGCGGTAGGCCTTGAGGATGCGCGCCACACGCGTGCGTCCGATCAACTCGTGCGCCAGGCGCAAGTCCAGCGGCGGCAGCGCCAGGGCTTTATCGTCGATGATCTCCACTGCCGTGCCGCCTCGGCCGAAGACCACCACCGGGCCGAAGGTCGGGTCGTCGGCGATGCCGGCGATCAGTTCGCGCGCCTTGGGCCGCACGACCATCGGGTGCACGGTCACGCCGTCGATCCGCGCCTGCGGGCGGGCGGCCCGTGCGCAGCGCAACAGGTCGTCGGCGGCGTCTCGCACCGCCTCCACGCTCGCCAGGTTCAGGCGCACGCCGTCGATGTCGGATTTGTGCGGGATGTCGCGCGACCAGATCTTCACCGCCACCGCGCCGCCGCGCTCGAGCAGGGCCGTCGCCGCCTCGGCGGCCGCGTCGGCATCGGGCACCGGAATCGCTTCGGCAATCGGGATGTCGTAGGCGGCGAACAACCGGGCGATCGCTGGCGGGTCGAGCCAGCGCTGGCCTTCGGCGAGCGCCGCCTCGACGACCGCGCGCGCGCTGGCGGCATCGACGTTGAAGTCGTCGGGCAGGCTGGGCGGCGTCTCCATCAACGCGCGCTGCGCCTGCTGGTGCCGCACCAGGTACATGAAACCGCGCACGGCCCCGGCCTCGCTGGTGAAGGCATGCACGCCAGCGTCGGCCAGGATCCGCCGCGCCTCGGGATGCTCGCCCACCAGCACGCCGAACACCGGCTTGCGCGCGGCCTCGCGCGGATGCGCGCGCAGCGTCTCGACGACCGCCCGCGCGACCTCGGGCGGCGAGGACAGCACGGTGGGCACGTTCATGACCAGGATCGCGTCGTTGTCCCGGTCCTGCAGCAGCGCGGCCAAAGTCGCGGCGTAGCGCGGGCCGTCGGCGTCGCCGAGCATGTCGACTGCATTGCGGCGCGACCAGCCGCGCGGCAACGCGGTATCGAGCGTCTCGAGCGTGGCATCCGACAGCGCGGCGCGCTCGCCGCCCAGATCGACCAGGCGGTCGAGTGCGAGCATGCCCACGCCGATGCCGTTGGTCATCACCGCCAAACGGTTGCCGGGCGGCATCCGCAGCCGCGACAGCGTGGCGGCCGCGGCGAACAGTTCGTCGAGCGCATGGACGCGCAGCAATCCGGCGCGCCGGAACGCCGCGTCGTAGACCGCGTCCGGGCTGGCCAGCGCGGCGATGTGGGTCTGCGGCGGCTCGGCGCTGCGCGCATGTCGGCCGGGCTTAACCACCACGACCGGCTTGGCGCGCGCCGCGGCGCGCGCGGCCGACAGGAACTTGCGGGCATCGCGCACGCGCTCGACGTAGAGCAGGATCGCGCGGGTGTGGCGGTCGGTGGCGAAGTAGTCGAGCAGATCCGCGAAGTCGACATCGAGCGCATCGCCGAGCGAGGCGACGGCCGAGAATCCGATCCCGCGCGAGCGGCCCCACTCGATCATGCCGGCCGCCACGGCGCCCGACTGCGAGATCAGCGCCAGTTCGCCCGGTGCCGGCGCGTGCGCGGCGAAGCTCGCGAACAGCCGCGCATGCGGCGCGATGACGCCCAGGCAGTTCGGCCCGACGATGCGCAGGCCGCGGGTACGCGCGACCTCGGCCAGCGCGGCGTTGTACGAGCCCGGCCCACTGCCCATGTCACGCGTGAGCACGATCGCGGCCTTGGCGCCACGATCGGCGGCGGCGCGCGCCACATTCGCCACATCGGCCGGCGGTGCCGCGATGATCACTAGTTCGGGCGCGAAGGGCAGCGCCTCGAGTGAGGTCACTGCCTCCACACCATCGATCTGTGCGTGACGCGGGTTGACCAGACCGATCGGTCCGGTGAATCCGCCCTCGCGCAACTGCTGCAGCACCAACCGCCCGAGCGAACGCGGCCGTGGGCTGGCGCCGACGACGGCGACCGACGCCGGCCGGAACACCGATTCCAGTGCGTAGATGCTCATCGGCGCGCGTCTGGCCTCCCGCTGGACGAGGGGCTGACGATACACGAGGCCGGGTGCCCACTGCCTGGGGCGAACCGACGCAGGCGACGCAACTGGGCTCACATCGCCAGGTTCGTTCGCCATACGGCGGCAACAGCTGTGTCGGCCTGACGACCACGACCACACGCTCGGCAATCCAGGCGTCCGAGGCACACGGTCGGGACCGCCAGCATCGGCAGCGGCATCGCTTCTCGGGCGTGACGGCGTCCACTAAGCTGGTCGGATGCGCACGCCTTCTGATTTCCAGCTGCGGATCCGCCTCGACAGCGTCATGCTCGGGCCGGGCAAGGCGGACCTGCTGGCGGGCATTCGCGAGACGGGTTCGATCTCGGCGGCCGGCCGCCGCATGGCAATGAGCTACCGACGCGCCTGGCAGCTGGTCGAGGAGATGAATCTCTACTTCGGTTCGCCGGTCGCCGCGACGCTGACCGGCGGCAAGGGCGGCGGCGGAGCGGCGTTGACGCCGCTGGGGGATCAGGTCCTGACGCTTTATCGCAGCATGGAGGCGAACTGCCGGGACGCGATCGCCGACGACCTGGCGCAACTGCACCGTCTGCGGCGCTGAACCGATTTCTCGAGTAGCTGGCGGACGCCGTTAGAGGCGTTCTGACATCCCTCCAGTCGATACCGCGATTAGCGGCGAGGGCGTTCGACTTCGGACAGGCAGCCGCCTGCCGGCCGGAAGCCGCTCTTCCCTCGGTCAGGACATCCTGTCCTGACTCGGGCGCGCCTGCTCCGCTTCGCGGATCGGTCCGACCCGGCGAAGCACGCCGGGCGTTCACCCGCTCGCGCGGCATGCCGCGCAAGCTGAAGCGGGCTCACCCATGGCGCGCTCGGCGCGGCCACCGGCCGCCAGTCTGCTGCTCTGAGGCGTCTGCAACCCGTCTACGGGAAGCCAAGCGCCGCTCCATCAAGCGAAGCTGCGGACCTTCAATCTCAGTGCGTTGCACTGTTCGGCGATTGCGATGGCGGAATGGATGAGGGGCGGTCGTTTGCGCTGCACTGCCTCGCGACCTCAGCAATGGGCGCGAGGCTGCAATAGCACGCACGGCGTTCTGCCTCAGGCGCGCGCCCGCCCCGCTTCGGGCATCGGTCCGACCCATCGCCAAAATTGGGGGCCAAAAAAAGGTTCTTCGCAGATTAGCGGGGAGTCCTTTGCCAGCCACCGTTACGCTTGATGCCTGATTCCAGGGCGCAAGGGTGAGGGGATGTTCGACCGGAAGACGATCAAG
>NZ_JBDJNS010000028.1:0-48796 GCF_039674545.1 Luteimonas sp. TWI382 | reverse complement strand
GGGGTTTTCTTTTTTTTTTGCGTGTGTCATATTTCATCTCTCACCCCGGTTCTGGCGGCGAAGCCTCATTCATACGCATCGGCATCGCCGGCGCCGAACGGCTTGGCGGGCCACGATGCGCCGTCGCGACGCCGGTTGCAGTAGAGTGCCCGCGTCCACCGCAGAGCGATCAGATGAGCGTCCAATCCGGCCCCAATCTCGTCGGCATCACCGGCATCGCCCGCCGCTTGGTCATGGACGGTGCCCTGGACGAGGCCGCGGCGCGCGAGGCGCTGGACAAGGCGACCGCGGCGCGACGCAATGTCGCAGGCTACCTGCGCGAACACAAGCTGGTCAGCGCTGCGCAGATGGCGGCGGCGTTGTCGGTGGAGTTCGGCATGCCGCTGTTCGACCCGGCGGCGATGGCACCGCAGGCGAGCGCGGTCAAGCTGGTCAGCGAAGAGCTGCTCAATAAGCATGCGGTGCTGCCGCTGTTCCAGCGCGGGCCGCGGCTGTTCGTGGGCACCGCCGATCCGACCAACACCCTGGCGCTGGACGACATCAAGTTCCAGACCAACCTCACGGTCGAACCGATCCTGATCGATGAGGACAGCATCCGCCGCACCTTGGAGTTGTGGCTGTCGAGTTCGGATTCGCTGGCCGGCGCGCTGGACGATGCCGAAGGCCTCGAAAGCCTGGACGTGGGCAACGACGAGGACGGCGGCCGGATCGAGAACGTCGTCGACGGCAAGGACGATGCGCCGATCGTGCGCTTCGTCAACAAGGTGCTGGTCGACGCAATCAAGCGCGGCGCTTCGGATATCCATTTCGAACCCTACGAGACCGACTACCGCGTGCGGCTGCGCGTCGACGGCATGCTCAAGCTGGCGGCCAAGGTGCCGGTCAAGCTCAACCAGCGCATCGCCGCGCGCCTGAAGGTCATGGCGCAGCTCGACATCGCCGAGAAGCGGGCGCCGCAGGACGG
Organism: Luteimonas sp. TWI382; assembly: GCF_039674545.1. Lineage (NCBI taxonomy): Bacteria > Pseudomonadati > Pseudomonadota > Gammaproteobacteria > Lysobacterales > Lysobacteraceae > Luteimonas > Luteimonas sp. TWI382. The sequence continues at coordinate 47,832 of NZ_JBDJNS010000028.1, read as the reverse complement.
ACGCATCAAGTTGAACTTGTCCAAGACGCGACAGATCGATTTCCGCGTGAGCACACTGCCGACGCTGTTCGGCGAGAAAGTGGTGCTGCGCATTCTCGATGCCAGCGCCGCAAAGCTGGGCATCGACAAGCTGGGCTACGAGCCGGACCAGCAGAAGCTGTTCCTCGACGCGATCCACAAGCCCTACGGCATGGTGCTGGTCACCGGTCCGACAGGCTCGGGCAAGACGGTCTCGCTGTATACGGCGCTGGGCATCCTCAACGACGAGACCCGCAACATCTCCACGGTCGAGGACCCGGTCGAGATCCGCTTGCCGGGCGTGAACCAGGTGCAGCAGAACGAGCGCCGGGGCATGACGTTCGCCGCGGCGCTGCGCGCGTTCCTGCGTCAGGACCCCGACGTGATCATGGTCGGCGAGATCCGCGATCTGGAAACGGCGGAAATCGGCATCAAGGCCGCGCAGACCGGCCACATGGTGCTCTCGACGCTGCACACCAACGATGCGCCGCAGACGATCGCGCGCCTGATGAACATGGGCATCGCGCCCTACAACATCGTCAGTTCGGTCACGCTGGTGATCGCCCAGCGGCTGGCACGGCGGCTGTGCCCGCGTTGCAAGCAGCGCGTCGTGCTGCCCGACCATGCACTGCTCACCGAGGGCTTCACCGAGGAGCAGGTCCGCGCCGGCGTGGAGATCTACGAACCGGTCGGCTGCGACGAATGCACCAACGGCTACCGCGGACGCGTGGGCGTGTACCAGGTGATGCCGATGAGCGAGCAGATCCAGACCATCGTGCTGCAGGGCGGCAACGCGATGCAGATCGCGGAGGCTGCGCAGCGCGCCGGGGTCAAGGACCTGCGCCAGTCGGCGCTGGAGAAGGCCCGCCAGGGCCTGACCAGCCTGGCCGAGATCAACCGCGTCACCAAGGACTGATCCCCCCGCCGGAGCCCCGCGGCGTCGAGCGCCGGGGGCCGGTTTTCGCTACCATGCGGCCATCCGTCCGGCGAGGGACACGCCGACCCCTGGGGAACGTTCCATGTCGACCTCACGTACCGCGGCCCGCAAGACTGTCCGCGCTTCGAACGCGACGCCGGCACAGGCCGGGGCGACGCTGCGCCTGTTCGCCTGGGAAGGCACGGACCGGCGCGGCGTCAAGATGAAGGGCGAGCAGCAATCCAAGAGCGCGAACCTGCTGCGCGCCGAGCTGCGTCGCCAGGGTATCCAGCCGACGCTGGTGCAGCCCAAGCGCCAGCCGCTGTTCGGCGGTGCCGGCAAGTCGATCTCTGCACGCGACATCGCGATCTTCAGCCGGCAGACCGCCACGATGATGAAGTCGGGCGTACCGGTGGTGCAGGCGCTGGAGATCATCGGCAACGGCCAGAAGAACCCACGCATGAAGCAGATGGTCGACGGCATCCGCGTCGACATCGAGGGCGGCGCGTCGATCTTCGAGGCGCTGAGCAAGTATCCGGTGCAGTTCGACGAGCTCTACCGCAACCTGGTGCGCGCAGGCGAGTCGGCCGGCGCGCTGGAAACCGTGCTCGACACGATCGCCTCGTACAAGGAGAGCATCGAGTCGATCAAGGGCAAGATCAAGAAGGCGCTGTTCTATCCGGTCGCGATCATCGGGGTGGCGATCCTGGTCTGCGCGATCCTGATGGTGTTCGTCGTCCCGACCTTCCGCGAGACCTTCGAAAGCTTCGGCACCGACTTGCCTGCGTTCACCGAACTGGTGTTCGGCATCTCGGCGATCATGGTGAAGTGGTGGTGGCTGATCGCGATCGTCGTGTTCGCGTCCGCATTCGGCTTCATGTTCGCGTTCAAGCGCTCCCCGGCGCTGCAGCACGGCGTGGACCGCACGCTGCTGCGCCTGCCGGTGGTCGGCCGGGTGCTGCACAACTCGTCGATCGCGCGCTTTGCGCGCACGCTGGGCGTGACCTTCAAGGCCGGCGTGCCCCTGGTCGAGGCGCTGGACTCGGTGTCCGGCGCGACCGGCAGTTCGGTCTACGAGCACGCGGTGCTGCGCATGCGTGACGATGTGGCCGTGGGCTACCAACTCAACATGGCGATGCGGCAGACCGCATTGTTCCCGCACATGGTGGTGCAGATGACCGCGATCGGCGAGGAGGCAGGTGCGCTGGACACGATGCTGTTCAAGGTGGCCGAGTTCTACGAGGAAGAGGTCAACAACGCTGTCGATGCGATCTCGAGCCTGATCGAACCGTTCGTGATGGTCATCATCGGCACCCTGGTCGGCGCGATCGTGATCGCGATGTACCTGCCGATCTTCAAGCTCGCAATGGCGGCGACCGGCTGACCCATGGCGTTTCTCGATCACAACCCGGCCCTGGGCTATCCCCTCGCCGCCGGCCTCGGCCTGCTGGTGGGCAGCTTTCTCAACGTGGTGATCCTGCGGTTGCCGCGACGCCTGGAATGGCAGTGGAAGCGCGACAGCCGCGAGATTCTCGGCGAACCCGACCTCTACGACCCGCCGCCACCGGGGATCGTCGTCGAACGCTCCCACTGCCCGCATTGCGGGCACCAGTTGTCGTGGTACGAGAACATCCCGGTGGTCAGCTGGCTGGCGCTGCGCGGGCGCTGTCGCAGCTGCAAGGCGCCGATCTCGGTCCAGTACCCGGCGATCGAGCTGCTGACGATGCTGCTGTTCGCGGCCTGCGTGTGGCGGTTCGGCTTCGGCTGGCAAGGCTTCGGCGCACTGGTGCTGACCGGCTTCCTGGTCGCGTTGTCGGGCATCGATGCGCGCACGCAACTGCTGCCCGACTCGTTGACGTTGCCGTTGATGTGGCTGGGACTCATCGCCAGCCTCGACAACCTGTACATGCCGGCCAAGCCCGCGCTGCTGGGGGCGGTGGTCGGCTACGCCAGCCTGTGGTCGGTGTGGTGGCTGTTCAAGCAGGCCACCGGCAAGGAGGGCATGGGCCACGGCGACTTCAAGCTGCTGGCCGCCCTCGGCGCTTGGTGTGGCTTGGCTGGACTGCTGCCGATCATCCTGCTGTCGGCGGTGACCGGGGCGATCGTCGGCTCGATCATTCTTGCGGTCCGCGGACGCGACCGGGCCACGCCGATTCCGTTCGGGCCGTACCTGGCCGTTGCCGGCTGGGTGACCTTCATGTGGGGCCAGGACCTGACCGCGTTCTACCTGCGCGTGTCCGGTCTGCAGTAGCGCACCGCCAAGATGGTCGCGCTGGTCATCGGTCTCACCGGCGGCATCGCTTCGGGCAAGTCCGCGGCCACGGCGGCGTTCGAAGCGCGCGGCATCGTCGTCGCCGACGCCGACGTCGCGGCGCACGCGGCCGTCGCCCGCGGCAGCGAAGGCCTGGCCGAGGTGGTGGCGGCCTTCGGCACCGACGCCCTGGCCGCCGACGGCAGCCTCGATCGCGCCGCGATGCGGCGACGGATCTTCGCCGACCCCGACGCCCGCGCGCGCCTGGAGGAGATCCTCCATCCGCGCATCCGCCTTGCCCTGCGCGCCACCTGCGACGCCGCGACAGGGCCATACGCCGTCGCCGCGATCCCGCTGCTGGCCGAGGGTGGGCGCGTCCACTATCCCTGGCTCCACCGCGTGCTGGTGATCGACGTGCCGGTGGCGGTCCAACTGGCCCGCCTGCTCCGCCGCGACGGCATCGACGAGGCCTTGGCCCAGAAAATGATCGCCACCCAGGCCACCCGCGACGCCCGCCTGGTCATCGCCGACGACATCATTGTCAACGACGGCAGCCTGGCCGAACTGGACACGCGCATCGGCGACCTCGACACCCGCTATCGCGCACTCGCCGCGGCGCGTGCGGAGGGATTGGCGGCAGACTGATCGGCGCTCGGTTGTACCTGACGCTGTGAGGGTCGCCGCGACCCACCGGCCCCCACCCGGCGCCCAAGGGCGCCGGCCTCCCCCGCACGCGGGGGAGGCGACTCCAGTACGCAGCGCGCGGACAAACTTCACCCGCGCGAGTACTGCTTTGCGCCTTCCCCCGCACGCGGGGGAGACGAATCCAGTACACAGCGCGCGGACAAACTTCACCCGCGCAAATACTGCTTTGCGCCTTCCCCCGCACGGGGGCATTGCGCCCTTCACGGGCGGAAGGTTGGGATGGGGGCCGCTTCTCACGCGATGTCTGGCCAGAGGCTGCGGATCGCGGCGATGCCTTGGGCGCCGTGGCGCCGGGCGGTCTCGATGTCGGAGGGGGTCATTCCGCCGATGGCGTAGATCGGCAGCGCACTGTGTTCGCGCAGGCTGGCGAAGGCCGGCCAGCCGATGCCGGGCTGGCCGGGATGGCTGGCGGTCTCCGACACCGGGCCCAGCACGACGAAGTCGCAGGCCAGGCGCGCGGCATGGGCGAGATCGTCGGCGTCGTGGCAGGAGGCCGCGAGCGGCAGACCGGCGGCGAGCGGCCGTTGCGCATGTTCGCGCAGCGCGGCGGCCTTGAGATGCAGGCCGACGCCCGCGGCCTGCGCCAAGGCCGGCGCGCCATTGAACAACAGTTCCGCGCCGCGGCGGCGGCAGCGCGCGGCAGCCTCGGCGAGCAAACTCGCCTGCCGGTCCGGGGCGATGCCGGGCAGGCGCAGTTGCACGCGGCCGATGCCGCTGCGCAGGGCGTCGTCCAGGCTGCGTAACCAGGCGGCGTCATCGTCGCCCGGCGGTGGGGTGACGAGGTAGCGATCGGGGGCCTGCAGGGCGGCCACCACAGGCAGGTCGGCAGGCGGCATCGAGTAGCGGCCGAGCTTGTCGGGCGCGACCCAGGTCAAGGCCTGACCTTCGCGCCCCTTGGGACTGCCGTGCCACTGGGCCACGTGGCGGACGTCGAGCCGCAACCGCTTGCTGGGATAGCGCTGGGGCACCACCATCAGCGGCGCGCCGACGACGACCTGGATGCCCAGCTCCTCGTCGAGCTCGCGCGCCAGCGCCGCTTCCGGCGTCTCGCCCGGCTCGCATTTGCCGCCGGGAAACTCCCACAAGCCCGGCATGTCACGGCCCGGCGTGCGCCGGGACAGCAAGATGCGGCCGCGCTTGTCGGTGATGATCCCAGCAACGACTTCGACGACGCGCTCGCTCATGCCTGGCGGATTCGGCGGACAAGGGGTCGAGATTAGGCAGGCGACGGCGGCTTGCCAAGCGGTCGGGACGACCGGTACGGCCGGCAGCGCGTCAGCTGCGACGCCCACAAAGGCCGCCGGCACGCAGGCGGGTGAGGCCACGCCGCGATCGACCGGCCACCATGCGCCTCAGCCGGGCATCGCCCGCCGCTGCGAGGCGCCGATCGCCGGACGTCACGTCCGGCCCGGCCGTTGCGCATCGGCCCCGCGATGGCGGGGCATGACAGATCAGCTCAGCTGACCGTGGCAGTGCTTGTACTTCTTGCCGCTGCCGCAGGGGCAGGGATCGTTGCGGCCGACCTTGGCGCCGTCGCGGACGATCTGCGCCTGCGGACCGGCAGCGGCGGCCTGGGCGGCCCGCACGTCCTCGGCTTCCTCGTCGGCACCGTAGCCACCGGCGTCGGCGTGCTGGAACTGAGCCTGATTGAGCTTGGCCTCGACTTGGCGACGCTCCTCTTCCTCGAGCGCAGCGATCTCGTCCTCGCTGCGCACACGCACGCGTGCGAGCATGGTCACGACTTCGTGCTTGACCTTGTCGAGCATTTCGGAGAACAACTCGAACGCCTCGCGCTTGTACTCCTGCTTGGGCTGCTTCTGCGCGTAGCCGCGCAGGTGGATGCCCTGCCGCAGGTAGTCCATGCGGGCCAGGTGCTCCTTCCAGCCCTGGTCGAGCACGTTGAGCATGATGTGCTTTTCGAGCATGCGCATCGTCTCGCCGCCCAGCTGCGTCTCCTTGTCCGCGAACAGCGCATCGACCGACTGCTGCACGTGTTCGGCGATCTGCTCGGCGTCGAGCTCGTCGCGCGCCTTGGCCATCGACACCAGTTCCAGGCGCAGGCCGAACTCACGCTCGATCTCGGCCTCCAGGCCCGGCAGGTCCCACTGCTCGTCGATCGACTGCGGCGGCACATAGCGGCCGACGATGCCGGCAACGACGTCGGCGCGGATGCCGTCGACGTTCTCTTTGACGCTTTCGGCGTCCAGCAGTTCGTCGCGCTGGCCGTAGATGACCTTGCGCTGGTCGTTGTTGACGTCGTCGAAGTCGAGCAGGTTCTTGCGGATGTCGAAGTTGTGCGCCTCGACCTTGCGCTGCGCGTTGGCGATCTGGCGGGTCACCAACGGGCTTTCGATGATGTCGTCTTCCTGCAGCCCCATGCGCGCCATGACCTTCTGCACCCAGTCGGCGGCGAAGATGCGCATCAGGTTGTCTTCGAGCGACAGGTAGAAGCGCGACGACCCCGGGTCGCCCTGGCGACCGGAGCGGCCGCGCAGCTGGTTGTCGATACGCCGCGATTCGTGGCGCTCGGTGCCGATGATGTGCAGGCCGCCGGCAGCGACGACGGCGTCGTGGCGCTGCTGCCACTCCGCGCGCAGGCGCGCCTTGGTGGCGTCGTCGACCGGCACGCCGGACTCGGCCTCGAGCAGCGCGAGCTCGGTCTCGAGCGAGCCACCGAGCACGATGTCGGTACCGCGGCCGGCCATGTTCGTGGCGATGGTCACCGCGCCCGGGCGGCCGGCCTGGGCGACGATCTGCGCTTCGCGCTCGTGCTGCTTGGCGTTGAGCACTTCATGCGCGATGCCTTCCTTGCGCAGGTGCTCGCTGAGCAGTTCGGAGACCTCGATCGAGGTCGTACCGACCAGCACGGGCTGTCCGCGTTCGTGCGAGGCCTGGATCTCGCGCGCAACGGCGCGGTACTTGCCGGCGCGGTTGAGGAACACGGCATCCGGCGCATCCTTGCGGATCATCGGGCGATGGGTCGGGATCACCACGACCTCCAGGCCGTAGATGCTCTCGAACTCGAAGGCTTCGGTGTCGGCCGTACCGGTCATGCCCGAGAGCTTGCCGTACATGCGGAACAGGTTCTGGAAGGTGATGCTGGCCAGCGTCTGGTTCTCGCGCTGGACCGGCACCCCTTCCTTCGCTTCGACCGCCTGGTGCAGGCCATCCGACCAGCGGCGGCCCGGCAGGGTACGGCCGGTGAATTCGTCGACGATAACGACTTCGCCGTCGCGGACGATGTAGTGGTCGTCGCGCTGGTAGATCGCGTGCGCGCGCAACCCGGCGTTGAGGTGATGCACGACGTGGATGTTCTGCGGCGCGTAGAGGCTTTCGTCCTCGCCGAGGATGCCCGCGCCGCGCAGCAGCGCTTCGGCGTGTTCCTGGCCTTCCTCCGAGAGGTGGACCTGCTTGGCCTTCTCATCGACCCAGAAGTCGCCTTCGCCGTCCTCGGCTTCCTGGCGGACCAGCGACGGAACGATCCGGTTGACCTTGATGTAGAGCTCGGGGGAATCGTCGGCCGGGCCGGAGATGATGAGCGGCGTGCGCGCCTCGTCGATCAGGATCGAGTCGACCTCGTCAATGATCGCGTAATTGAGCGCGCGCTGGTAACGGTCGGCCTTCGACAGCGCCATGTTGTCGCGCAGGTAGTCGAAGCCGAACTCGTTGTTGGTGCCGTAGGTGATGTCGGCGCGGTAGGCCTCGCGCTTGGCCTCGCCGTGCGGCATGCCCGGCCAGATGACGCCGACCGACAGGCCCAGCCAGTTGTAGAGCTTGCCCATCTGTGCCGCGTCGCGGCGAGCCAGGTAGTCGTTGACGGTGACGACGTGGACGCCCTTGCCCTCGAGCGCATTGAGATACGTCGGCAGCGTGCCGACCAGGGTCTTGCCCTCGCCGGTGCGCATTTCGGCGATCTTGCCCATGTGCAGCACCATGCCGCCGATCAGCTGGACGTCGTAGGGGCGCATGCCCAGCACGCGCTTGCTGGCCTCGCGGCAGACCGCGAAGGCTTCGGGCAGCAATTTGTCGAGCGTCTCGCCGTCGGCGATGCGCTGCTTGAACTCCGGGGTCTTGGCCTGCAGGGCCTCGTCGGACAGCGCCTCCATCTGCGGCTCGAGCGCGTTGATCTTGACGACGACCTTCTCGAGCTGTTTGACGAAGCGGTCGTTGCGACTGCCGAAGACACTGGTGAGCAAGCGATTGAGCATTGGAGTACCGAAGTCTGGAATCGGAGCGCGGGACCGAGGCGGATTCCCCAGAAGCCGCAAACAGAAAAGGGCGCTAGGCGCCCTTTGATGGCAACGCGCATTGTAGCTCGGGGCGAGGAGGCGCGTTTGCAAGCCACTGGCTTGCGCGCCGACGAGCGCCGGAGCGGCTGTGCCGCGCAGGCCGGAACGAGCGGGGGCGTTTGCAAGGCATGCCTTGCGCCCCAGCGAGCGCCCGGAGCGGCTGTGCCGCGGAGGGCCGGAACGAGGAGGCGCGTTTGCAAGCCACTGGCTTGCGCGCCGACGAGCGCCGGAGCGGCTGTGCCGCGGAGGGCCGGAACGAAGAGGCGCGTTTGCAAGCCACCGGCTTGCGCGCCGATGAGCGCCGGAGCGGCTGTGCCGCGCATTCGCCCTCCCCGCGTGCGGGGGCGAGTTGGGCAACCAGGCCTACCGGCGCGGCCATCTGACCGCCCTCCCCCGCATGCGGGGGCGGGTTGGGCGGGGGGGGGGGGCGCCCCAATCGGTTACTGCCGGCTCACGCCCATGGCACCAAGGAACTTGCGCGGGTTCTGCACCTGCCCGTTCTCCCAGACCTCGAAGTGCACGTGGGCGCCGGTGGAACGGCCGGTCGACCCGGCCTTGGCGATCTCGTCACCGATGCGGACCAGATCGCCGACTTTCACCACGTTGCGCGAGTTGTGCGCATACCGGGTGACGTAGCCGTTGCCGTGGTCGACCTCGACGACGTTGCCGTAGCCACGGCGCACGCCCGAATAGCTGACCACGCCGTCGGCGACCGTCATCACCGGATCCCCGGTGCGCGCGTCGAAATCGATGCCCTTGTGGAACTGACCGCCGCGACCGAACGGATCGGCGCGGTACCCATAGGACGAGGTCACGAAGCTGCGGCTCACCGGCGAGCGCGACGGCAGCGCGTCGCGCTGAAGCTTGCGGTCGAGCAGCAGCGCCTCGAGTACCGAGAGCTGCTGGCCGGAATGGGTCAGGTCGCCCTCCAGCGCATCCAGGCCGCCGAGCAGCTTGCCCGCCGGCATGTCCTGGGCCGGCTCGGGTCCGCCGACACCGAGGGTCCGGTCGAAGTCGAACTCGCCGTCCTCCATGCCCGCACCGCGGGCGAGCCGGTCGCCGAGCGCGTTGAGGCGGTTGGCCTGGGCCTGCAGCTCGCCGAGCCGGGCGGCGAGCGCGTTGACTTCGCGCTGCGCCTCGCGGCGGGTCTCGTCCAGGCTGCGCTCGTGGGCAGCGGCCACACCGTGGAGGCGGGCGATCTCGGCCGAATTCATGGCCCCGGCAGCGCACATGCCGGCCGCAGCGACCACGATCGCCATCGAGACCGGCCGGCGACGGGCCAGGATGCGGGCCCTGCGGGCCACCTGTGCGGCGATGCCGCGCATATCATTCAACAAGGTTTTGACGGTCATGGTGCCAATGTCTGATTTCCGGTCCAGATCCAAGCCATCCCGCATCGGAGCCCCGACCGCCGCGCTGGACGCGGCGCTGGATGGCACGTCGGCCGATCCGATCCGCCGGGCCATGTGGCTCGACGCACTGGATCGCCGCCTCGTTCCCCTGCTGCCTCCGGCACTGGCGCCACATGCGCGGCTGGCCAATGTCGATCGCCGCAGACTGGTGTTCCTCGTCGATTCGCCCATCTGGCACGCCAGGCTGCGCCTGTCGGCCGATACGCTGCTCGACGCTGCCCGCTCCATCGGACTGGATGTCGACGACATCGTCGTCAGGACGTCAACCCAGCCCCTGCGACCAGCACCGCCAGAGGCCCGCGGTGCGCTGGCCAACCCGCCGTCGGCGGTCGCACGCGACACGCTCCGCTCGGTACTGGCCTCGCTCCGACCGCCGGAAGGCGGCAAGGACGAAGGGGTGTGATCTGGATGGGTGCCGCCTGCCCCCTTCATCGGCATCAAGGCCAAGTGAAGGAGAGGGGGCATGCTACCGGGCATCGCCCCACGGGGCGTTAACACGAAGCTAACTTTTCAGAAAGCAAAAGTTAAATAATCGTTATCGAAGGCGCCCAGGCTGAACCCAAGCGATCGCATTCCTGCGGCACGCCTGCAGCAGACGCGCCGGGGGTCGATTCGCAGATGGGCCGCCCTCCGGTCGACAAGCGCGGGGAGGCAGAGAGGCGGGCGCGGCGCGGCCGAGCGATTCAGGCAGCGACCGGGGCTCCATAGACGACGGGGGCCGCATCGTCTTCGGCAAAGCTGACGATGTCCCAGGCCGAACGGGTCTCGAGCAATGCGCGCACGAGCTTGTTGTTCAGCGCGTGTCCGGACTTGTAGCCCTTGAACAGGCCCAGGATCGGATGGCCGGCCAGGTACAGGTCGCCGACCGCGTCGAGGATCTTGTGGCGCACGAACTCATTGGCGTAGCGCAGGCCGTCGTCGTTGAGCACGCGGAACTCGTCGAGCACGATGGCGTTGTCCATCGAGCCACCGAGCCCCAGGTTGCGCTCGCGCATGTATTCCAGGTCGCGCATGAACCCGAAGGTGCGCGCACGGCTGACCTCGCGGATGTAGGCCTCGGTCGAGAACTCGACTTCGGCACGCGACTGCGCCAGCGGGATGGCCGGATGATCGAAGGCGATGGTGAAATCGAGACGGAAGCCGTCGTAGGGCTCGAACCGCGCGATCTTGTCGCCCTCGCGCACTTCGATCGGCGCCAGGATCCGAATGAAGCGCTTGGGCGCGGCCTGCTCGACCACGCCTGCGGACTGCAGCAGGAACACGAACGGGCCAGACGAGCCGTCCATGATCGGCACCTCGGCCGCCGACAGCTCGACATACAGATTGTCCACGCCGAGTCCGGCGAGTGCGGACATCAGGTGTTCGACCGTCTGCACGTTGGCCGTCCCCAGGCTCAGCCCGGTACACAGCGTGGTCTCGGTGACGAGTCCGCCCTCTGCGGGGATGTCGACCACCGGGTCGAGATCGACGCGCCGGAAGACGATGCCGGTATCCGGAGCGGCCGGACGCATGGTCAGGAACACTTTCTCGCCGCTGTGCAGGCCGACGCCCGTTGCGCGGATGACGTTCTTGATGGTGCGTTGGCGGGGCATCGGGAATCCGGGGGAGAGAAGCGCCGACCGCGGACGCGGGAGGCAACCGGGCGAGATTATCACGGGGACCGCTGAACCTGAACGAAGCGATCCGAGGCGATCGAGGCCCTGCGGGACCGGGGTCAGGACTGCGCGCCGAGGCGATGCGCCGGCCGGATGGCCGAACGACAAACCGGCCCGCCGGGCGTACCCGGCGGGCCAAAACGGCGATCTGCGGACAACAGCGCGCCAATGCTTGCGAGGACAACACCCTGCGCGCCGCCGCACCGGACAAGTGCGATGCGGGCACAGGCACCGGCGTCAGTCCGCCCGACGCCGACAGGCCGGTGCGGCCTGTACAGCGCCAGTCGACGACGCCATCGACAGGCTCAGTCGGCCTGCCGACGCAGGAACGCCGGGATGTCCAGGTAGCTGCTGTCGCTGCCGAAGTCGGCGACCTTCGGCGCATCGCCCGCATCGCTGCGCGCCGCGCCCTGCCCGGCCGGACGCGAGGCGGTCGACGCCGCCGCACCGCCATTACCGCGCAGCGAGGCTGCGATGCTGTGACCCGGGCTGTACGGGGCCACGGCATCGCCGTCGTCGATCAGCAAACCGGTGGTGCCATCGCGAACGCCGCGCTGGTTGTTGCTGATCAGCTGCACCTGCGGCTTGCCGCGGCCGGCGCTGTCGTTGTGCCCGGTGCCGCGCGCCGGCGCCCGGTTGAGGCCGGTGGCGACCACGGTCACGCGGACTTCGTCCTGCATATCCGGGTCGAGGACGGTGCCGATGACGATCGTCGCGTCTTCGCTGGCGAAGTTCTCGACGGTGCGGCCGACCTCGTCGAACTCGGCCATCGTGAAGTCGGCGCCGGCAGTGATGTTGACCAGGATGCCGTTGGCGCCGGCCAGGTTGACGTCGTCGAGCAGCGGGTTCTGGATCGCGGCTTCGGCGGCGGCCTGCGCGCGGTCGTCGCCGCGGGCCAGGCCCGTGCCCATCATCGCCAGGCCCATTTCGGCCATGACGGTGCGCACGTCGGCGAAGTCGACGTTGATCAGGCCCGGACGCACGATCAGGTCGGCGATGCCCTGCACCGCGCCCAGCAGCACATCGTTGGCGGCGCGGAAGGCCTGGATCATCGTGGCGTTGCGGCCAAGCACGGTGATCAGCTTCTCATTGGGAATGGTGATCAGCGAGTCGCAGTGCGCCGACATCTCCTCGATGCCCTTGAGCGCGACCTGCATGCGCCGGCGTCCCTCGAACGGGAACGGCTTGGTGACCACGGCCACCGTCAGGATGCCCATTTCCTTGGCGAGCTGGGCCACGACCGGCGCCGCACCGGTGCCGGTGCCGCCACCCATGCCGGCAGTGATGAACACCATGTCGGCGCCCTGCAGCGCATCCATGATGATCTCGCGGTCCTCGAGCGCGGCCTGGCGGCCGACCTCGGGGTTGGCGCCTGCGCCCAGGCCCTTGGTGACGCTGCTGCCCAACTGCAGCTGCAGCTTGGCACCGCAGTTCTTGATTGCCTGCGCGTCGGTGTTGGCGGTGATGAACTCCACGCCATCGACGCTGTTGTTGACCATGTGCGCGACCGCGTTGCCGCCGCCGCCGCCCACGCCGATGACCTTGATCACCGCGTTTGGAGCCATCTTCTCGACCAGTTCGAAATGTGCCATGTCCGTTGTCCTCGGTTTGGAGCCGTGATTGGTGGAAGGGGATGCGTGATTCGAAAGCGCCGAACCCGTATCTCTCACCGCCATCCGGCATTTATGTTGTTGTCGAATGCGCTCGTTGCCGTTACCGCTGTCTTCGTCGCCGCCCTGCCCTTGCCCTTGTTGTTGCTGTTTGTTTCAACCGTCCATTCCTCATCGCGCAGCACGAGGCGGGTTCATCAGAACTCGCCGTTGAACCACGTCTTGAGTTTCTTCAGCAGCCCGCCCGCGCGGCCGGCGGAGATCACCGGGCGTCGGGGGTGCTCGATCTGGCTGCCCATCAGCAGCAGGCCCACGCCGCTGGCGTGGACCGGATTGCCCACGACCTCGCCCAGGCCGGTGACGTGCTGGGGAATGCCCACGCGCACCGGCATCTGCAGCATTTCCTCGGCCAGTTCGACGACGCCTTCCATCTTCGCCGCGCCGCCTGTGAGCACCATGCCGGCGCGCACATGCTGCTCGAAGCCCGAGCGGCGCAGTTCGGCCTGCACCATCTCGAAGATTTCCTCGTAGCGCGCCTGTACCGCCTGCGCCAGCGATTGGCGCGGCAGCCGCCGTGGCGGCCGGTCGCCGACGCTGGGCACCTGGATCGATTCTTCGCTGGTCGCCAACTGCGCGAGTGCGCAGGCGTAGCGGACCTTGATCTGCTCGGCTTCCGGGGTCGGCGTGCGCAGCATGTGCGCGATGTCCTCGGTGACCTTGTCGCCGGCGATCGGCAGCGATGCGGTGTGGCAGATCGCGCCCTGCACGAACACCGCCAGATCGGTCGTGCCCGCGCCCATGTCCACCAGCACCACGCCGAGCTCGCGCTCATCAGAGGTCAACACCGCGGTGCTGGAGGCCAGCGACGACAGGATCAGGTCGTCGATCTGCAGGCCGCAGCGCTGCACGCACTTGCTGATGTTGGCCGCGGCCGACTGCGCGCACACCACCAGGTGCGCATGCACCTCCAGGCGCACGCCGGTCATGCCGACCGGGTTGCGGATGCCTTCCTGCGAGTCGTCGAGCACGTACTCGCGCGGGATCGCATGCAGGATCTTCTGGTCGGCCGGAATCGCGACCGCCTTGGCCGCATCGAGCACGCGATCGAGGTCCGACCAGGTCACTTCGTTGTCGCGGATCGGCACGATGCCCGGCGAGTTGCGGCACTGCACGTGGTTGCCGGAGATCGAGGCGTAGACCGAACGGATCTCGCAGCCGGCCATCAGCTCGGCTTCTTCGACCGCACGCTGGATCGACTGCACCGTCGACTCGATGTCCACGACCACGCCGCGCTTGAGTCCGCGCGATTCGTGACTGCCGATCCCGATCACCTCGATCGGGTTGCCGGGCGAGTACTCGCCGACCAGCGCCACCACTTTGGAGGTGCCGATGTCCAGTCCGACGATGAGTGTCTTGTCGCCTTTGCGGTTCATGAGAGGCCGTGATTCGTGAGTCGTGAGTCGTGATGAACGGGCATGCCCGCCATGTGGAGCGCCCGTGCGGGCAGCCTGCCGGATGCGGATGCCGACGCGGTGCCCGCGGCCTCGGTGTCGGCGCTCGGCGTCCCCCAGACCAGGGCAAAGCCGTTGGTGTAACGCAGGTCGGCGCGCGCCAGCGGTTCGGCGCGGTTGGCGACCAACCGCGGCAACATCCGGGCGAAACGGGCCAGGCGCGGGACCGCTTCCTGGCTGCCGACCAGCACTTCGGTGCCGCTCGACAGGTGGATCAGCCAGCTGCCGCGCGCGTCGAGCACGACGCCTTCGATCTGCTGGCCCGACGGCCGGAACAGCTCGCGCGCCTCGTTGTAGAGCGCGACGACCTCGTTGGCGCGCGCGTCTGGACCATCGAAGCGGGGCATCGCGTCCGGCACCTCGACCCCCTCGGCCGAGAACAGCCGGCCGCGGGTCGACAGCAGCCGGTCCTCGCCCCAGCGCGCGAACGGGACATGCTCGCCGATGCGCACTTCCAGCACGTCGGGCCAGTGCTTGCGCACCTCGACACCCGCGACCCAGGGCAGACGCGCGACATCACGCCGCGCCTGCGTCAGATCGACCGCGAAGAAGCCGCGCTGCGCGTGCGGCAGCACCGTTTCGCGCACACGGGCGACATCGACCTGCTCGAGGCCGTCGTTGATCCGCAGCACACGCAGCGGCCAGCGCTCGGCGCCGATCCAGCCCTGCATCACGGCGACGACCGGCAACGCCACCAGCGCCAGCGCCAGCAGCCAGGCCAGGATCCGCGTCGTGGTGGCGAGCGCCTGGTTCATCGCGCGGCCGCCTCCGGCATCAGCGTCGATTCGAGCACGCACCAGCACAGCGCGGCATAGTCCATGCCCAACTGCGCGGCCGCCTTGGGCACCAGCGAATGGCTGGTCATGCCGGGCGCAGTGTTGACCTCCAGCAGAGACAGCGCACCGGTGGCGCGATCGCGCATCACGTCGACGCGGCCCCAGCCGCTGCAGCCGGCGGCGACGAACGCCTCGACCGCCAGCGCACCGATCCGCGCCTCGTCGTCGCCCTCCTGGCCCGGGCACAGGTACCGGGTGTCGTCGGAGACGTACTTGGCCTCGTAGTCGTACCACGCGCCCTTGGGCACGATGCGGATCGACGGCAGCGCGCGCGGGCCCTGCCCGGCATCGAGAATGCCGACCGTGAGCTCGTCGCCCTCGATCATCTGCTCCATCAGCAGCTCGCCCGGATAGCGCGCGGCCAGGGCGACCGCCGCGTCGAGGTCGGCATCGGCGAAGACCCGGCTGACGCCGACGCTCGAGCCTTCCTTCGACGGCTTGACGATGACCGGCAGTCCGAGCTCGCGGGCCGCGGCGTGCACATCCTCACCGGCCGCGATGCGGCGATAGCGCGGCGTCGGCAGCCCCAGGCTCAGCCACACCTGCTTGGTGCGGATCTTGTCCATCGTCAGCGCCGAGCCAAGCACGCGCGAGCCGGTGTAGGGCACGCCAAACGCATCCAGCAGCCCCTGTACCACGCCGTTCTCGCCATCGCCGCCATGCAGGATGTTGAAGACGCGGTCGTAGCGGCCGGCGACGATCGCCTGCGCAAGCGCGGGCACGCCATCGACCGCGTGCGCGTCGACACCGCGCGAGCGCAACGCATCGAGCACGCCCTGCCCGGACTGCAGCGAGACCTCGCGCTCCGAGCCAGGGCCGCCGAGCAGCACGGCGACACGGCCGAACGCGGCCGGGTCGGTGACACGCGGCGCGGGCAGGATCGCGCTCATGCGGGCACCGCCGCAAAGCCGTCCTGGACCAACCGCTGGACGGTCGCACCGATGTCGCCGGCGCCCATCATCAGCAACAGGTCGCCATCGCGCAGCACGTCGGGCAGCACGTCGATCAGGTCCTCGGCCGCATTGACGACGACCGGCTCGATGCGGCCGCGCGCGCGGATCGCGCGCGCCAGCGTCTTGGCATCGGCGCCGGCGATCGGCGCTTCGCCGGCCGGATAGACCTCGGTCAGCACCAGCGCGTCGACGTCCGACAGCACGCCGGCAAAATCGTCGAACAGCGCGCGGGTGCGGCTGTAGCGGTGCGGCTGGAACGCGACCACCAACCTGCGTTCGCCCCAGCCGCCGCGTGCGGCGGCGAACACCGCGGCCAACTCGCGCGGATGATGGCCGTAGTCATCGACCAGTTGGACGCGTGCGCCGGTCGGCGTGACCAGTTCACCGAGCAGGTTGAAGCGGCGGCCGATGCCCTCGAAGCGACCCAGCGCGGCGACGATCGCCTCGGGCGCGACGCCGAGCTGCCAGCCCACCGCCGCGGCGGCCAGCGCGTTGAGCACGTTGTGACGGCCCGGAAGCGCCAGCCGCGCCTCGACGCGCACGTTCTCCGGCAGGCACAGCGTGAACTGCATCGCCGCGCCGTCCTGGCGGATGTTCTCGGCACGCACGTCCGCTTCGTCCGACAGGCCGTAGGTCATCATGTGCCGCGGCACGCTCTGCGCGAGCCTGGCGACTTCGGGATCGTCGATGCACAGCACCGACAGCCCGTAGAACGGCAGCCGATGCAGGAACTCGGTGAAAGCATCCTGGACGCGGGCGAAATCGCCGCCGTAGTTCTCCAGGTGGTCGGCGTCGATGTTGGTGACGATCGCGACCAGCGGGTTGAGCCGCAGGAAACTGCCATCGCTCTCGTCGGCCTCGGCGACCAGCCAGTCGCCGCTGCCCAGCCGGGCGTTGGCGCCGGCGGCGAGCAACTGCCCGCCGACCACGAAGGTCGGATCCAGGCCGCCCTCGGCGAGCACGCTGGCGGTCAGCGACGTCGTCGTGGTCTTGCCGTGGGTGCCGGCGACCGCGATGCCACGACGGAAGCGCATCAACTCGGCGAGCATTTCGGCGCGCGGCACGATCGGGATGCGCTGGGCGCGCGCCTCCATCAGCTCCGGGTTGTCGGCACGGATGGCGCTGGACACCACGATGCAATCGGTGCCCAGCACGTTGGCCGCCGCATGCCCCCGATGCACGGTCGCGCCCAGGCGGGCCAGCCGGCGGGTCGCCGCGCTGTCGGCGGTGTCCGAGCCGGAGACCTTGTAACCGAGCGTCACCAGCACCTCGGCGATGCCGCTCATGCCGGTGCCGCCGATGCCGACGAAATGGACGCGCGAGAAGACCTTGGCGAAGTCCTCCTTCGACAGACCGCGGGTCTGGTGCAGGCGACGGATCATGCGGGGCTCCTGCCGCCGAAGCTCGGTTCGACGCGCTGCTGCAGGCGGCTGGTGCCGCGCGTGGCGGTCGCTGGCGACACGGGCAGCGGCGGTTGATTGGTGGGGGGCATCGGATCGGCCGGAGCGGGTGCCGGCGCGGCGGCATCGCCGCGCAGCCGAGCGACCTGGCGCTGGGCGCGGTCGAGTTCGTAGGACACGCGCAGCAACAGGCCGAACGCCACGCAGGTCATCATCACGCTCGAGCCGCCCGAGGACACCAGCGGCAGCGTCAGGCCCTTGGTCGGCAGCAGCCCCAGGTTCACGCCGATCGAGACCAGGCTCTGCAAGCCGATCATCAACGCGACGCCGAACGCGCAGTAGCCGGCGAAGTGGCGACGCATCTCTACGCATTTCAGGCCCAGCCACAGCGCGCGTCCGACCAGCGCGACGAACAGGCCGACGACCAGGCACACGCCCACAAAGCCCAGCTCCTCGGCCAGCACCGAGAAGATGAAGTCGGTATGCGCCTCGGGCAGGTACGAAAGCTTCTGCACCGACGCCCCCAGGCCGACCCCGGAGAACTCCCCACGACCGACCGCCATCAGCGCGTTGCTGAGCTGGTAGCCCGCGCCCAACTGGTCTTCCCAGGGGTTCATGAACGAGGTGATGCGGCGCAGCCGGTAGGGCTCCATGATCGCGACCGCGACCACCGCCGGCAGCAGCAGCAGCACCGGCAGCATCATGCGCTTGAGATGGCCGCCGCCGAGCACCAGCATGCCGGCGGTCACGCCCAGCAGCAGCATCGACGAGCCGAAGTCGGGCTGCAGCAGCAGCAGGCTGACCAGCACCACGGCCACGCCGATCGGCTTGAGCATCGCGGCCCAGGTGGCATTGACCTCATCGCGGAAACGCACCAGGTAGCTGGCCAGCCAGACGATGTAGATGACCTTGACCGCCTCGACGACCTGGAAGTTGGAGATGCCCAGGTTGATCCAGCGGTGCGCACCGTTGACCGAACGCCCCAGGCCCGGCACGAATACCAGCAGCAGCAGCCCCGCGCACATCAGCAGCACGAAGCGGTCGTACTTCTCGATGGTCTTGAGCTCGGTGCGCATCACCGCGAACGCCAGACCCAGCCCTAGGCCAATGAACATGAAATGGCGGCTGAGGAAGTAGTAGCGCCCCACGCCCATGTCCTCGCCGACGGCGATCGAGCTCGACGCGACCATGATCACGCCCAGCGTCGCGATCGCGACCATGATCCCGACCAGCCACGGGTCGAACCGCCCGTGGATCTCGTCGAGCCGGGTCGCCTGACGGGCGCTGAAGGCCTCGTGGAGCGCGGTGTCGTGGACGCGGGCCATCAGCGCACCTTCAACGTGGCGAGACCGACGAGGACCAGGATCACCGAGATGATCCAGAAGCGGACGATCACCCGCGGCTCGGGCCAGCCCTTGAGCTCGAAGTGGTGATGGATCGGCGCCATGCGGAACACGCGCTTGCCGGTCAGCTTGAAGCTGGCCACCTGGATCATCACCGACAGCGTCTCGATGACGAAGATGCCGCCCATGATCACCAGCACCAGTTCCTGGCGCACGATCACCGCCATCGTGCCGAGCACCGCGCCGAGCGCGAGCGCGCCGATGTCGCCCATGAACACCATCGCCGGATAGGTGTTGAACCACAGAAAGCCCAGCCCCGCCCCGGCGATCGCCGCGCAGATGATCACCAGTTCCCCGGCGCCCGGCACCTGCGGGATCTGCAGATAGCTGGAGAACACCGCGTTGCCCGAGGCGTAGGCGAACACGCCCATGCCGCAGGCGACCAGCACCGTGGGCATGATCGCCAGACCATCGAGGCCGTCGGTGAGATTGACTGCGTTGGAGAAGCCGACGATCCAGAAATAGGCGATCGCCACGAAGCTGATGCCGGCCAGCGGCAGCGCGATCGACTTGAACAGCGGCAGGTAGAACGTGGTCGCCGCCGGCACGTCGGCGTACAGGTACAGGTACAGGCCGGCAGCCAGGCCGAACACCGACTGCAGCAGATACTTCCAGCGGGATTTCAGGCCGTTGGGATCGCGGTGCACGATCTTGATCCAGTCGTCGTACCAGCCGATCGCGCCGAAGGCCACCATCACCGCCATCACCAGCCACACGTACTTGTTGCGCAGGTCGCCCCACAGCAACACGGCCGCCAACACGGTGATCAGGATCAGCGCGCCGCCCATCGTCGGCGTGCCGGCCTTGGAGAAGTGCGTCTGCGGTCCGTCCTGGCGGATCGGCTGGCCGCCCTTGTACTGCGCCAGCTTGCGGATCACCGCCGGGCCCAGCCACAACGACAGCGACAGCGACGTCAGTGCCGCCAGGATGCCGCGGAAGGTGAGGTATTCGAACAGACCGAAGAAGTCCTCGAACCCCTGCAGCCAGCGGGCGAGTTCAAGCAGCATCGTGGGTTCCTTGCGCGTCGAGCAGTGCGGCGACCGTCCGGTCCATCGCACTGCCCCGGGATCCCTTGACCAGGATCGTGAGGGCCGGTCGGTCGTCCGTGGAAGACCGCGTGTCGTGAGCCGCGGCGCTGGCATCCAGGTCGCGGACCAGGGCCTGCGCCAGTGCGGCGTGGGTGTCGAAATGCTGCGCGTCATCGCCGAAGGCATCCGCCGCGTGCGCGGCCAACGGCCCGAGTGCATAGAGCCCGGCGATACCGGCGGCCTTGGCGCGCAACCCGGCTTGGGCATGCATCGCGGCGCCGTCGGCGCCGAGTTCACGCATGTCGCCCAGCACCAACCAGCGCGTGCCCGGCGTGGTCGCCAGGGTCTCGATGGCGGCATGCAGCGAGCCGGGATTGGCGTTGTAGCTGTCGTCGATCAGGGCCGCACCGCCGGACAGGCGATGGCGAGCCAGCCGGCCGGACACTGCCTGCGCCGCTTGCAGCCCATCGACGACCGTCGCCAGCGGCACGCCGGCCGCCAGCGCGATCGAGGCTGCGGCCAGCGCATTGCGCACGTTGTGGCGGCCGGCCAGCGGCAGCGCGACCGGCGCCTCGCCGGCGGGCGTGATCAGCTGGAAGCGGGTGCAGGCCGCGTCGGGACGGATGGCGTGAGCGACGACGTCCGCCGTGGCTTCGATGCCGAAGCGCAGCAGGCGGCGACCATGGGCGCGCTGCGCGAAGTACGGCGCGAACGCATCGTCGGCATTGATCACCGCGGTGCCGTCGGCGGGCAGCGCGTCGTAGACCGCGGCCTTGGTGTCGGCGATGCCCAGCAGGCTGCCCATGCGCTCGAGATGCGCCGGGGCGACATTGTTGACCAGGGCGATCCGCGGGCGCGCGATCGCCGTGAGGTAGGCAATGTCGCCCGGCTGGCCGGCACCCATCTCGTAGACCGCGAACGCTGCGTCTTCGGGCGCATCGAGGATCGACAGCGGCAGGCCGATCTCGTTGTTGAGGTTGCCGGGGTTGAAGCAGGTCGCGGCATGCCGGCGCAGGATCTCGACCGTCAGCTGCTTGACGCTGGTCTTGCCGTTGCTGCCGGTGATCGCGACGATCTGGGCGACGCGCGTACGCTGGACCGCGGTGGCCAGCGCGCCGAGCGCGACCTGCGGGTCGGCGACGACGATCTGCGGCAGCGCCAGATCGAGCGGGCGGGCGACCAGCGCGGCGCGCACGCCCAACTCGGCGGCGCGCGCGACGTGCGCGTGGCCGTCGAAGTTGTCGCCGCGCAGCGCCACGAACAGCCGCGCGCGCGGGTCCGCGGCCTCGAGCCGGCGGGTGTCGGTGACGACCGCCTCGATCTCGACGCCGTCGTCGGCGCCGTGCAGGCGGCCGTTGACCAGCGCGGCGATGCGGGTGAGTGACAGCGGCGTCATTGTGCGCCCTCCGTCCCGCGCGCAGCCAGCGCGGCCTGCGCGACCTGTCGGTCGTCGAAGGGATGCTGCACGCCGTCGATCTCCTGGTAGGGCTCGTGGCCCTTGCCGGCGATCAGCACGATGTCGCCGGGCACGGCCTCGGCGATCGCCTGGGCGATCGCGCGGCCGCGATCGCGCTGCACGCGCACGGTATCGGCGCGTTCGAAGCCGGCGAGGATGTCGGCGACGATGGCATCGCCATTCTCGCGGCGCGGATTGTCGTCGGTGACGATCACCCGGTCGGCATGGGCCTCGGCGATCGCCGCCATCTGCGCGCGCTTGCCGGTGTCGCGCTCGCCGCCGCAGCCGAACACGCAGGTCAGCCGGCCGCGCAGGTGGCCGCGCAGCGACTGCAGCGCCTGCTGCAGCGGATCGGGCTTGTGCGAGTAGTCGACGACCACCAGCGGCTGCGTGTCGCCGCCGCCAAAGCGGTTCATGCGGCCGGCGATGGGCTGCAATGCGCCGAGCGCGCGCACGATCTGCGCCGGCGCCTGGCCGAGCGCGGCAAGCACGCCAGCGACGGCCAGCAGGTTGTCGACATTGAAGCGGCCCAGCAGCGACGAGCGCACCGCGAGCCGTTCGCCACCGATGCGCAGCGAGAACGCGATGCCGTCAGCATCGAGCGCGACATCGGACGCGGCGATGTCGGCATCGGCCGCGCCGGTGGCGCTGACGCGGATCGCGCGCACGGCAATATCGAGCCGCGCCGGCAGCGTGGCGCCGAACGGATCGTCGACATTGATCACCGCGGCCTTGAGGCCGGGGCGCACGAACAGCTTCGCCTTGGCCTCGCCGTAGCCGGCCATGTCGCCGTGGTAGTCGAGGTGGTCGCGGGTGAGATTGGTGAACACCGCGACATCGAAGTGCACCGCATCGACACGGCCCTGGTCGAGCGCGTGCGAGCTGACTTCCATCGCCACCGCCTGCGCGCCGTCGTCGCGCAACTGCGCCAGCAGCGCATGGGTCTGCAGCACCAGCGGCGTGGTGAAGCCGGTCGGGGCGACGGCACCGTGCAGGCCGGCGCCGAGCGTGCCGATCGTGCCGGCGCGCGTGCCCGATGCCTCCAGCGCCTGCGCCAGCAACTGCACCGTGGACGTCTTGCCGCTGGTGCCGGTGACGCCGACCATGGTCATCGCCTGGGACGGCTGGCCGTGGAAGGTATCGGCCATCGTGCCCATGCGATCGCGCAGGCCGGCCACGGCGATCGCATCGGCCGGCAGCGTCTCGATCTCGGCCGGGACCGGCGGCTCGAACAGCACGGCGCTGGCGCCCGCGGCCTGGGCCTGGGCAGCGAAATGCAGACCATGCGTGCCGAAACCGCCGATCGCGACGAAGGCATCGCCCGGCCGCAGCGCACGGCTGTCCTGCACCAGGCCGGTGATCACGGTGTCGGCCGGCACGGCGGCAACATCGGGCAGCAGCTCGGACAACGGCATCGCGCGGCTCATTGCGGCGTCCCCGTCGTCGCCGCGTGCGCGGCCGTCGGCCTGCGGCCCTGTTCGCGCGCGAGCTTGGCTTCGTTGGCGGCCTGCGCGGCCAACCAGGTCTCGATGTCGTCGGGCGGCACGTCCATCAGCCGCAATGCGCCATCCATGACGCGCTTGAACACCGGCGCGGACACGTAGCCGCCACCGTAGGTCGAGCCGCCCTTGGAGGTGTCGGGATCGTCGATGACCACGACCATCGCGAAACGGGGATCGGCGACCGGCACCAGGCCGGCAAAGAATGCGAGATACCGCCGGGCGTAACCGCCACCGCTGGCCTTGCGCGCGGTGCCCGACTTGCCGGCGACGTGGTAGCCCAGGATCGCGGCGCGGGTGCCCGTGCCCCCGGGCTCGGTGACCGTCTGCATCATCCGCACCACTTCGTCGGCGACCTTCGCCGACAGCACCTGACGCGGCTCGCCGGCCCCGCCCTTGACGAAGGTCGGCGGCAGCGCGCGGCCATGGTTGCCCAGCGTGGCGTAGGCGTGCGCGATCTGCATCGGCGTCACCGACAGGCCATAGCCGTAGGACATGCCCTGCTTGGTGGTGCCGCTCCAGCGCGCGGGGTCCGGGAACAGGCCAGCGGCCTCGCCGGGGAAGCCGCTGCCGGTGCTGCGGCCGTAGCCGAAGCTGCGCACGAAATCATAGAAGTACTGGCTGTCGAGCTTGTGCACGACCATCGCCGAGCCCACGTTGGAGCTCTTGGTGATGATGCCGGTGGTGTCGAGCACGCCGTAGTTGCGGAAGTCGCTGGTCTTGAAGCGCCCGTTGGGAATCCAGCCCGGGCTGGTGTTGAAGGTGCTGGTCGGCGTGATGACGCCCTTCTCCAGCGCCGCGGCGATCGTGATCGGCTTCATCGTCGAGCCGGGCTCGAGCAGGTCGGTCACCGCGCGGTTGCGGTGCGCGTCGCGGTTTTCGCCGGTGACGCGGTTGTTGTTGTAGGTCGGCAGGTTGGCCATCGCCAACACCTCACCGGTCGCCACCTCGAGGATGACGATCGAACCGGCGCTGGCGCCGGTCTCCTCGATCGCGCGCCGCAGCTCGCGATGGGCCAGGAACTGGATGCGGCGGTCGATGCTCAGCACCAGGTCCTTGCCCGGCTCGGCGGCGCGGACCAGGTTCACGTGTTCGACGATGCGACCGTGCCGGTCGCGGATCACGTTCTGCGCGCCGGGCGTGCCGGTCAACCAGTCGTCGAACGCCAGCTCGATGCCTTCCTGGCCGCGGTCGTCGATATTGGTGAAGCCGAGCACATGCGAGACTGCCTCGCCCTGCGGGTAGAAGCGGCGGTACTCGCGCTGCGAGAACACGCCCGGAATGCCCAGATCGAGCACGCGCTTGGCCGTCGACGGACTGATCCGGCGATGGCGCGGCACATACATGAACTCCTTGTCGGCCCGCTGCGAGACCGCACGCGACAGCTCTTCGAGCGGCAGGCCGGTCGCCTCGGCCAGTTCCGGCAGGCGGTCGGGATGCTTGCTCAGTTCCTGGGGATTGATCCACAGCGATTCGACCGGCGAGGAAATCGCCAGCGGCTCGCCATTGCGGTCGGTGATCATGCCGCGCGAAGCCGGAATCGGCATTTCGCGGCGGAAGCGCGCATCGGCCTTCTGCTGGTAGAACGCGTTGTCGATCAGTTGCAGGTCGACCGCGCGACCGACCAGCGCCATCGCGCCCAGGCCCAGCGCACCGCCCACCAGCATCAGCCGCAGGCGCAGATCGAACTGCGCGCGCTTGCGCGGCTTCTTGGCGTGGCCGTCGCCGGCCTTGATGAACCTGCCGAGCTTCATGGCCGCACCACCACGATCTCGGCGGTTTCGGGAAAACGCATGCCCAGGCGCTCGCGTGCGACCTGGTCGACGCGGTTGCTCATCGCCCAGGTGGCCTGCTCAAGCTGCAGACGGCCGAAATCGACATTGAGTTCGTCGCGCGCACGCTCGAGCCGGGTCAGCTGGATGTACAGCTGGCGGTAGTCGTGGCGTGCGTGCACCACGCCGATCGCGGTGATCACGTTGGCAGCCAGCAGCAGGGCGACGACGAGGTGGCGCAGCTTCATGCGACCTCCGCATCGGCGGCCGGCAACTTCTCGGCCACGCGCAGCACGGCGCTGCGCGCGCGCGGGTTGTCGTGCAGCTCGGCGGCGTCGGCCTTGGTGGCGTCGGCGACGATGCGCAGCACCGGCACGAACGCCTGCGCTTCGGGCAGGCGGCGATTGCCGGCCGGCGCCTTGGCGTGGCGCGCGATAAAGCGCTTGACGATGCGATCCTCGAGCGAATGGAAGCTGATCACCGCCAGCCGTCCGCCCGGCGCCAGCGCCTGGAGCGCGGCATCGAGACCGGCCTCCAGATCGGCCAGCTCGCGGTTGACGTGGATCCGGATCGCCTGGAACGAGCGCGTCGCCGGATGGGTCTCGCGCTGGCCGCGCTGGGGCTTGGCGCGCGGCACGTTCGCGGCGATG
This sequence comes from Luteimonas sp. TWI382, assembly GCF_039674545.1. Taxonomy (NCBI): domain Bacteria; kingdom Pseudomonadati; phylum Pseudomonadota; class Gammaproteobacteria; order Lysobacterales; family Lysobacteraceae; genus Luteimonas; species Luteimonas sp. TWI382. Next base: position 22,468 of record NZ_JBDJNS010000028.1, on the reverse strand, counting down.
ACCGCCGCCAGGTCCGCGGTGCGCTCGAACGGGGCCTGCGCGCGGCGCGCGACGAGCGCCCGCGCGATGCGCCGGCTCATGCGCTCCTCGCCATAGGTCCACAGCACGTCGGCGATCTCCGCCTCGGCGGCATGCGCCAGCCACTGCGCAGCGCTTTCGCCCGTGTCGGGGTCCATGCGCATGTCCAGCGGGCCGTCCTTGCCGAAGCTGAAGCCGCGATCGGCGACATCGAGCTGCGGCGACGACACGCCCAGGTCGAACAGCACGCCGTCGAGCGGCGCCTGCACCACGGCGTCCCAATCGGAGAGCGCAGCGAAGCTGCCGCGGCGGATCGCCACGCGCGCGTCGGCGCCGAAGCGCGCCTGGGCCACTGCGATCGCGTCGGGATCCTTGTCCATCAGCAGCAGTCGACCTCCGGGGCCAAGGCGTTCGAGGACGCCGCCAGCGTGGCCGCCGCGTCCGAACGTGCCGTCCAGGTACCGCCCGTCTTCACGTACACGCAGGCCCTCGAGGACTTGCGCGTACAACACCGGGAGGTGGCCGGACGTGGCATCCGCACCACCGCCCGTCACAACTGCAATCCGACCAGGTCGTCACCGTCCATGTCCGCGTCGCTGAGCGTCTGCCGGATCTGGGCCTGGTGCGCCTGCTCGCTCCAGAGTTCGAATTTGTCCCCCATGCCCACCAGCACCGCCTTGCGTTCGATGCCGACGGTCGTGCGCTGGCTGGCGGGGATGCCGATGCGGCCGTTGCCGTCGGGCTCGACGACCATCGCCGCACCGACCAGCTTGAGCTGGAGGGTGCGGTTGGTGGAGCGGGTGCGCGGCAACGCATTGATCTTGTCGCGAACGCCTTCCCAGACCTTGTACGGGTAGAGGTAGAGGCTGCCGGCGTCGAAGGGGTTGTAGGTCAGCACCAGACGGTTGTCGCACTCACGCGCGACGACATCCCGATAGGCGGTGGGAATCGCCAGTCGGCCCTTGTCGTCGATGGTGATGGCGGTTTCGCCCTGGAACACGTCCGTCCTACCTCGTGGCGCCCGTCTTCGGCGGGCTTGTGCGCCGGAAAACCACGAAATCCCAGGTTTCCCCACGTGTCGCCACCTTAGGAGTGCGTCTGCGGGTTGTCAACAGCTTTGTACGGCGCTTTTCGCCTGTCCCGTCAATGACTTGCGACACTCTTCAGAGACTTGTTCAAGCTTTATCCACAACCGTCTGTTTCGTCTCAAATTTTGAGAATGCGTCACTTTTGGACCTGAACGTCACCGTCACGCGGCCTTTACGGAATCGTCATGTTGCAATGCAACATATGCAGGCCGACCGCCGGGGTGCGACGGGTTGACGCGCAGAAATGTCGCGTTTGTCTCACCTAAGCGACGAGAGCCCCGCCCCCAACCCGCCCCCACCCGCGCGCTGCGCGCGCGACCTCCCCCGCGGTGCGGGGGAGGTGATCGGTACGCGGCGCTGCAGGGAGACCTCGCATGCAATGCGAACCCGCCATGCGCCCTCTCCCGCCTGCGGGGGAGGCCTGGGGTGGAGGCAGACGCCTGCGCCCTCCCCACCTGCGGAGGAGGACTGGGGTGGGGGCGGACGCCTGGTCCCTCCCCACCTGCGGAGGAGGACTGGGGCGGGGGCGGACGCCTGCTCCCTCCCCCGCCATGCGGGGGAGGGCTGGGGTGGGGGCGGACGGTCGCAGGATCGGGCCTTTCTCTACTCACTGCGTTCCATCACGCCGCGACCTCGACGAGCGCGCCGCATCTCGACCAACGCAGCCCGTCCAGCCCGCAGCACGTGCCGACCTCCCCTGCGCTGCAGGGGAGATCAGCCGCTTTCGATCAGGTGGCGGAGCCGGCCTGTAAGCCGGGTTCTGTCGTGGACAGTCATTCCTCTAGGCGCATCGTCACCGATACGCTCAAGCAACCTACCCGGACCCGACGCGGGCCGCGTCATGAGGTCCCTATTTGGTCTTGCTCCCGGTGGGGTTTGCCGTGCCGGCCTGTTACCAGGCTCGCGGTGCGCTCTTACCGCACCATTTCACCCTTGCCCGCACCTGGCCGTCCGGAGACGACCGGGCCGCTGGCGGTATCTTTCTGTTGCACTTTCCGTCGACTCGCGCCGCCCAGGCGTTACCTGGCACCGTGCCCTGTGGAGCCCGGACTTTCCTCGGCGCCGGTCTCCACCGAAGTGAAGGCCGACGACGCGACTGTCCGGCCGACTCCGCCGGCGCGCATTGTCGCATGCCACTCCAAACGTGGCAGCCTCGGCTTGGAGCACGTCGCCACGCGGTGCGTTTCATGCATACCGGCAACCTGCGCCCCCCCCCCCCCACCCTCAATCGCGCTCGACGCGATCCAGCAGCGCCAGCATCGCGGCGCGGAACTGGGGCGAGGACGACGCGTCGTTGTGGCCGCGCTCGGGCACGACCTCCAGGCGCTTGTCCTGGGGCGGCAGCGGCGTCGCGTCGTACAGCGCCTGCGAGAACCGCGGCGCAGTGACGACGTCGCGTTCGCCGACAACGAACAGCACCGGCTCGTCCAGCCGCCTGGCGATCTCGAGGTTGCCGGCCTGCCGCAACGCCGGCGCAATGTCGAAGCGGCGCACTGCCAGCCGCGTCCAGAACCCCGACCGCGCGCGCATCGCCGCGGCCCAGTCCTCGGTCGTGGTCATCGAACTTTCGAGGATCACGGCATCGAGCGTGCGCGCATCGGCGACATGGCCGGCAAGAAAACTGCCCAGCGATTGCCCGTGCACGATCAGCGGCCGGCCCGACGCCGCGGTCTCGGCGCGCAGCGCATCGTAGACCTGCAGCGCGTCGGCCTGCAGCGCGGCGATGGTCGGTGTCCCGGTGCTGCCACCGTAGCCGCGGTGATCGACCAGCACCAGATCCACTGGCAATGCCTCGTAAGCCCGCAGGGCGAACTTGGCATGCAACCCGATGCGATAGCCGTTACCGCCAAAGTACAGCACCGTCGCGCGGGCGTCGGGCCGCTGCAACCGCAGTTGGTACAGCGAGGCGCCATCGGCGGTCTCGATCCGCGTCTCGGTCGCGGTGTGGGCCGGGTAGGCGGCACGCAGCGCGTCCAGATCGGTCGGCGGCGCCGGCATCGGCCGGACGAGATGCGATTCCTGCACGCGGAAGGCACAACCGGCCAGCACGAAACAGAACATGACGGCCGCCAGACGGCGGAGGTCTCGGGACATGCGATCGGCATCCTTGCGACGGATGCCATTCGACCCGTTCAGGCGTCCTGAGTTCCCTGGCCGTAGAGCGCCTTGCGCGGCGCGCCGCTGAGTTCGGCGGCGACCTTGGCCGCGGTCGACGGCGGCAAGTGTCGCGCGAGCGCGGCGTAGAGCCGCCGCCCTTCCGCCAGTGCTGCATCCTCGGAAGCGGGCGCGCCTTCGACAAGCACGACGAACTCGCCCTTGCGCTGGTCGGCGTCGGCGACGACGCGCGCGTGCAACGCTGCCAGGTCGCCGTCGAGCACGGTCTCGAACAACTTGGTGAGTTCGCGGGCGACCACCGCGCGGCGCGCGGGACCGAATGCCGCGACGGCGTCGGCGAGCATTGCGTCGATCCGGTGCGAGGACTCGTAGAACAACAAGGTGCGCGGCTCGGCGGCGAGCGCCTGCAGCCGTTCGCGCCGCGCGCCCGCCTTCGCCGGCAGAAACCCTTCGAACACGAACCGGTCGCTGGGCAGCCCGGCCGCACTCAGCGCCGCAATCAAGGCACTCGGGCCCGGCACCGGCGACACCCGCAGGCCGGCCGCGCGCGCGGCCGCGACCAGTCGGAAACCCGGATCGCTGACCAGCGGGGTCCCCGCATCGCTGACCAGCGCCAGGGCCTCGCCGCCGCGCAGGCGCTCCACCAGGCGCGCCGCCAGCCCGTCCTCGTTGTGCTCGTGCAGCGCGACCAGCGGTCGCTCGATGCCGAAATGGCCGAGCAACTGGCGGGTGTGCCGGGTGTCCTCGGCGCAGATCGCATCGACCTCGCGCAGCACCTGCTGCGCGCGGGGCGACAGGTCGCCCAGGTTGCCGATCGGCGTGGCGACGACGTGCAGGACGCCCGGCGCGGGCATGGGGCGGGCGGATGCAGTCATCGTCTCCACAGCGGAACGCTAGAATGCGGCCATTATCCCGCAGCGGAACCGCGACATGACAGCAACCCAGGCCCAGACCGCGCACGCGACCCCGCGCGTCCTCCGTCCCGGCAGCGCCACCCGCCCGATGGTGGCCGTGGCCCTGGTGGCGCTGATCGCCGGGTGCGCGACCGTGCGCACGACCGGCACCGCCGGCCCAGGGGCCGGCGACGCCGCCCCCGCCGAGCCGGGCCGCTGGCAGTTCGACGACGCTCGCCCGCCCGCCGAATCCGACGGCTACCGCCCGCCGCGCAAGCTCGCGGTGCTGCTGCCGATGAGCGGTGCGCTGGCCACCGCCGCCGGCCCGGTCCGGGACGGCCTGCTGGCCGGCTACTACGGCGAGCGCCGCACGCGGCCGGAACTGGCCTTCTACGACACCGCCGGCACGCCGGCCGGCGCCGCCGGGGCCTATGCCCGCGCGATCGCCGAGGGCGCCGACCAGATCGTCGGGCCGCTGGGCCGCGACGAGGTCGACGCGGTCATGCAGTCGGCCTCGGCGGTGCCGCTGCTCGGGCTCAACCGCGGTGCGACCACGCCCCCCCAGAACGCCGCGGCGTTCTCGTTGGCGCCGGAGGACGAAGGCGATGCGGCCGCGCAGTACCTGCTGCGCCGCAACGCGCGCAATGTACTGGTGCTCAGCAATGGCGACGACAATGCACGGCGCAGCGTCGACGCCCTGCGCGCGCGTCTGACCCAGGCCGGCGGCACCATCGTCGGCACGATCGCGGTCGTCGGCGACACCCCGGTCGACCAGACCGCCGCCTTCCACAATGCGGTGACCGCCGGCGCGGGCGTGGATGCGGTGTTCCTGGCGATCCGCGGCAACCAGGCGCGCGTGATCGCCCCCCAGCTGTCGGTCGCCGGGCTCGGCAGCCGGTTGCGCCTGGGCACCTCGCAGCTGACCGCAGGCACCGGCAAGCCGGAGGAAGACCAGATCCTGGACGGCATCATGTTCCCGACCGAAAGCTGGTCCACCGGCGCTAGCGCGCGCTCGCTGCCGCCGCAGGCGACGATCGCGCGCGACCTGCCGACCGCGCGCGGCGGCGCGGCGCGGCTGTTCGCGTTCGGCTTCGATGCCTGGCTGCTGAGCGGCTACCTCGAACATCTGAGCCGCAATGCCGAGGCCGGCATCGGCGGCGCCACCGGCATGCTGCGCATCGGCCCCGGCGGCCAGGTCGTGCGCCAGCCGGCCTGGGCGACCTGGCGCGACGGCCGCGTGGTCGCGCAGGCGGACGCTGGCGGTTGAACGAGCGCCGCAGCGACGGCCAGGCCGCCGAGCTGGCGGCGCTGGCCCACCTGCAGGCGGCTGGACTGACGCTGCTGGCCGCCAACGTCGGCTACCGCGGCGGCGAGCTGGACCTGGTCATGCGCGATGCGCGCGGCGCGGCCGCGACGGTCGTGTTCGTCGAGGTGCGGCACCGGCGCACCCTGCGCTTCGGCGGCGGCGCGGCGTCGATCGATGCCGGCAAGCGTCGTCGGATCGTACTGGCAGCGCAGTTGTTCCTGTCGCGCCAGCCCCGACTGCGCGACCTGCCCTGCCGCTTCGATGTCGTCGAAACCACCGGCGATGCGGCCGCGCCGACCCTGCGCTGGATCGAGGACGCGTTCCGCGCGGACGATTGAGCGTGTGTCCGCGCCGCGCGGGCGGCGTGCGTCGATCCGCGAGGCAGCGATACCCGATCAAACGCATTCGTGCGTGTCGATCGCCGCGCGAACGCACCGCCCCTGGCGAGACCCAGTACGTATCAGGCCGGGCGCATGCGAAGATCGGCGCGGGGAACCACAGGGGATTCAGGGATGAGGCGATCGATCGTCAGCTGCGTGCTGGCCTGCGCGCTGCTCACCGCTGCGATGGGCGGCGCGTGCGCCCAGGAGGCGACACCACCGCCGGTCGGCAGCGTGCCGCCGCCGTTGCTCGGCAAGGATCGCGCGGGCCGCGAGGTGGATCTTGCCGCGCTGCGCGGCAAGGTCGTGATCGTGACCTTCTGGGCCTCCTGGTGCCCGCCCTGCCGCAAGGAACTGCCGGTCCTGGGCCATTTCCAGCGCGTGGTCGGCCGGGATGCGCTCGAGGTCGTCGCGGTCAACTACAAGGAACCGCGCGCCGACTTCATCGACGTGGTCCGCAAGAACCGCGACATCGACCTGACCTGGGTCCCGGACCCGCGCGGCCGCATCAGCGATCTCTACGGGGTAAGGACGCTGCCGCACATGTTCATGCTCGACCGCGACGGCCGCGTCGCCTTCACGCATCGCGGCTACAGCGAGCAGTCCCTGCCCGGCATCATCGACGAAGTGCTGAGCCTGCTGCCCGACGAGGTGCGCACCCGTCCGGTGCCGGACACCGCATCGCGCTGATTCAACCGGCGAAGTGGTCCCAGCCGGCGCGGGCGGGCGTCCAGGCGGCACCGTCGCCGGTGCGCGCGACGACGCCGTCGCCGGCCACGACGCACCCGATCCGGGTGACCGGGATCCCGCTGGCCCGCGCAATCGCGGCGATCGCTGCGCGCGCATGCTGGGGCACGGTAAAACACAGTTCGTAGTCGTCGCCGCCCGCGGCCTGCAGCGCACGCCGCTGTCCAGGATCGGCGATCTCGCGCCGCAACGCCGCGGAGGCCGGCAGCGCATCGACATCGACCTGCGCAGCCACCCCACTCGCCCGGCAGAGATGGCCGAGATCGGCCAGCAGGCCATCGGACACGTCGATCGCGGCATGCGCATGCGTCACCAGCGCCTGACCCAGTGGGAGCCGCGGGTCCGGCCGGTCGAGCCGGCGGCGCAATTCGGTATAGCGCGCCCCGCCCTGCGTCCACTGCGCAAGTGCGGCGGCCGCATCGCCCAGGGAGCCGCTGACCCAGACGTCGTCGCCAACCTGGGCACCATCACGTCGCAGCGCCTGCCCGGGCGCAACGAAGCCGTGGACCGCGACACAGACCGACAGCGGGCCGCGCGTGGTGTCGCCACCGACCAACGCAACCGCGTGCGGACGCGCCAGCGCGTCGAAGCCGTCGAGGAAGGCGTCGATCCACTCCGTATCGGGGCTCGGCAGCGACAGCGACAAGGTGCACCAGGCCGGTCGCGCGCCCATCGCCGCCAGGTCCGACAGATTGACCGCCAGCGCTTTCCAGCCGATGTCGGCAGCGGCGGTGTCGCCGGGAAAATGCACGCCGACATTGAGCGTGTCCATCGCCACCACGAGCTGCCCGCCCGCCTCGGGCGTCAGTAGCGCGGCGTCATCGCCGATGCCCAGCACCACATCGTCGCGTCGCACCACGCGGGCGCGGATGCGATCGATCAGCGAGAACTCGCCAGCCACCGGAATGCGACGCGAAGGCGGTCAGCGGCTGCGCAACGCCCCGACCTCGGGCGCGCGCCACTGCGCAGCGGCGCGGTCGAGCACGCCGTTGACGTAGGTGTGGCCGTGCTCGGAGCCGAAGCGCTTGACCGTGCGCAGGGCCTCGTCGATGACCACGCGGTAGGGCACGTCGACGCGGTGCTGCAGCTCGTAGGCGGCGATGCGCAGCATCGCGCGCTCGATCGGGTCGACCTCGTCGATCTCGCGGTCGAGGAACGGCGCCAGCGCGGCGTCGAGTTCGCGGTAACGGCTGCCCACGCCGTGTACCAGATCCTCGAAGTACGCCAGATCGGCGACTTCCTTGGCCTGTTCGTGGGCGAACTGCGCGACGATCTCGCGCGCCTGCGCGCCGGACATCTGCATCGCGTAGACGGCCTGCAGCGCGCGGCGGCGCGCGCGCGAGCGCAGCACCGGGTCGACGCCATGGGGTTTGCGGGTCTGGGTCATCCGATCTTGTCCAGCAGGTTGCTCATTTCGATGGCGACCAGCGCCGCCTCCTCGCCCTTGTTGCCATGGCTACCGCCGGCCCGCTTCTCGGCGTCGCTGTAGTCTTCGACCGCGAGCACGCCGTTGGCGACCGGCACGCCGGCATCGAGCGCAACGCGCATCAGCGCATCGCTGCAGCCGTCGGCCACCTGCTCGTAGTGCCGGGTATCGCCGCGCACCACGCAGCCCAGGCCCAGCAGTGCGGCATAATCGCCGGCCGCGGCGAGGCGCGCGCACGCCAGCGGGATCTCCCAGGCGCCGGGCACGCGCACCACGTCGACCGCATCGTCGGCGACGCCGTGGTCGGCAAACGCCGCGCGCGCGCCGGCAACGAGGGCGTCGGTGATCTTGGGATTCCAGCGGCTGGCGACGATCGCGTAACGCGCGCCGGTCGGGGCGCGCAGGTCGCCTTCGATGTGGCTCATGGGCATGGGGTCTCGCTCAGGCCGGCCAGTTTAGCGCGCGTCATGCCGGAACGGTCTCCACGACCTCCAGCCCGTAGCCGGATAGGCCGATCTGCCGGCGCGGCGTGCCCAGCACGCGCAGCCGGCCCAGGCCGAGGTCGGCCAGGATCTGCGCGCCGGCGCCGTTGCGTCGCCACTGCCCGACATCCTTGTCCTTGCCCGGGGGGCGCACGACCGGCTCGCGCCGCAGCCGCGCCAGTAGGCCATCGGCATCGCGCGGCGCTGACAGCACGACCATCACGCCCTGCCCTTCGGCCGCGATCGCCCGCAGCGCATCGGTGGCGGCGACGCCGAAATCGTCGCGGCGCCAGTGCAGCAGGTCGGCCAATGGGTTCTCGACCTGCACACGGACCAGCGTCGGCGTCGCCGCATCCGGCGTGCCGCGCACCAGCGCGAAATGCAGCTCGTGCGCGATCCGGTCGCGATAGGTCATCAGCCGGAACGGGCCGAACTCGGTCTCGATCTCGCGCTCGTCGATGCGCTCGACGGTGCGCTCGGTGCTCAGGCGATAGGCGATCAGGTCGGCAATCGAGCCCATCTTCAGCCCGTGCTCGCGCGCGAACGCCTCCAACTCTGGACGACGCGCCATGCTGCCGTCGGGGTTGAGGATCTCCACCAGCACGCCCGCCGGCTCAAGACCGGCCAGCATCGCCAGGTCCACACCGGCCTCGGTGTGGCCGGCCCGGGTCAGCACGCCACCGGGCTGGGCGATCAGCGGGAAAATGTGGCCGGGCTGGTGCAGGTCCTCCGGCCGCGCGTTGGCCCGGACCGCGGTGCGGATGGTGTGCGCGCGGTCGTGCGCCGAGATGCCCGTGGTCACGCCCTCGGCGGCCTCGATGCTGACCGTGAAGTTGGTCTGGAACTGCGCGGTGTTGGCTCGCACCATCGGCGCCAGGCCCAACTGGGCCGCGCGGTCGGCCGTCAGCGGCAGGCAGACCAGGCCACGACCGTGGGTGACCATGAAGTTGATGTCGGACGGCCGGACCAGTTCGGCCGCCATGATCAGGTCGCCCTCGTTCTCGCGGTCCTCATCGTCGACGACCACGACCATCCGGCCGGCGCGGATCTCCTCGAGCAGTTCGGGGATCGGGGCGAAGTTCATGCGTGCGCTCCAGGCGGCACCACGCCGCTGGCGAGCAGGCGCTCGACATAGCGCGCGACCAGGTCCACCTCCAGGTTGACCGCCTCGCCCACCGCGGTGACGCCGAACGCAGTGTGCGCCACGGTGTGCGGCACCAGCGCCACTTCGAAGCCGTCGGCATCGACCGCGTTGACCGTCAGGCTGACACCATCGACGCAGATCGAACCCTTATGCGCGACGTAGCGCAGCAATGCCGCCGGCGCCTCGAAGCGCCAGCGCTGCGCGCGCGCGTCGTCGTGCACCGAGGCCACCCGGCCGACGCCATCGACGTGGCCGCTGACCAGATGTCCGCCGAGCCGGTCGGTCGGGCGCATCGCGCGCTCGAGGTTCACCGGTCGGCCCGCGGCCAGCGCACCGAGCGTGGTCAGGGCCAGCGTCTCGGTCGAGGCATCGGCCTCGAAGTGCGCGTCGTCGTGTGCGACGACCGTCAGACAAACGCCGTTGACCGCGATGCTCTCGCCCAGCGCCACGTCCGCGAACGGCAACGTGCCGACCGCGATGCGCAGCCGCGCGTCGCCGCCGCGGGACTCGTTGGAAACCAGGCGTCCGACGCCTTCGATCAATCCGGTGAACATGTCGCTGCCTCCGTCCGCGCGGTCGCCCGCACGGTGTGCCGAATGGGAACGGTTCGGGACGCGACAGCGCGCGCGGCCGCGGGGCCACGCATGACGTCGTCTTCTTGCATCCGGACTCTGACCGTCGGCCCCGGACTTCGACCGGGTCTGCTGACCTGTCGGGCCGATGCGAGGATCTCGCACGTCGCCGGCAGCGCTCGCGGGCTCGCGCGTCGCCGCGCCTACCGCCGGTGGGGACTTCCACCCCGCCCTGAAGACATTCGATTGGTTGCCGGACAGGCCGGCGCGGGCATTCTAGCAGCGCCGCGGCCCTCGCCTGCCCCGCGCGGCGGGACGCTTCATTGCATCGGGCCGGGCCTCATGCGCCTGTCTGGCGCGCCGCCCGCCCCTGGGCGCAGGAAAGCGCCGCGATCCGGTGCCTTGGCGGGGGGCGGCTGGCTCAGCCGGCTGCGACCGGACGCAGCTGCAGCCGGATGTCGTCGCCAAAACGCGCAACATCGACCGTTTCCAGCCGCAGCCGGTGCGCCATCGCGTCGATGCCCAGGCCATCGAACAGCGGCCGGGCGCGCTCGCCGAGCAGCACCGGGGCGACGTAGAGCAGCAACTCGTCAACCAGGCCGGCGCGCAGTAGCGCGCCCGACAGCACGGCCCCGGCCTCGACCTGGACCTCGTTGATCCCGCGCGCGGCCAGCAACTCCAGCGCCGCCGCCAGGTCCAGCCGGCCGTCGCGCCGCGGCAACGCGGCGTGTTCGCAGCCAAGGTCCGCCGCCACCGCGACATCCGCGGCGTGCAGGTAGAGCGTGGGCGCGGCCGCATCGCGGACCTGTCGGCGCGACAGCGAGGCGAGCCCGGCATCGAGCACGACACGCAGCGGCGGCACGAACGACGCCGCGTCCTCGAGCCGCACGGTCAGCGCTGGATCGTCGGCCAGCACGGTCCCGCTGCCGGTCAGGATCGCGCCGCTGCGTGCGCGCCAGCGCATGACATCGGCCCGCGACAGCGGCCCGCTGATCCATTTCGAGTCGCCATCGGCCATCGCCGTGCGGCCATCGAGACTGCAGGCAAGCTTGACCCGCACCCACGGCCGGCCGCGCTCGACCCGCGACAGGAAGCCTGCATTGAGCGCGCGCGCCTGCGCTTCCAGCAAGCCGGCCTGGACTGCGATCCCGGCCGCGCGCAACCGGGCGAAGCCGGCGCCGTCGACCTGCGGGAACGGATCACGCATCGCCGCGACCACGCGTGTCACCCCGGCCGCGATCAACGCATCGGCGCACGGCCCGGTGCTGCCGACATGCGCGCACGGCTCGAGGGTCACGTAGGCGGTGGCGCCCTGCGCCCGCGCGCCGGCCGCCTGCAGCGCGAACACTTCCGCGTGCGGCCCGCCCTTGCGCTGGTGCCAGCCCTCGCCGACAACCGCGCCGCCCTGCACCAGCACGCAGCCGACCATCGGGTTGGGCCGCGTCGTCCAGGCGCCGCGTTCGGCCAGCGCCAGCGCATGCGTCATATGGCGGTGATCGTCGGTATCGAAGTCGGTCATGCGGGGGTCTCCAGGCGATCAGGGGGCGGGCCTCGCCACAGCGCGCGCGCCTGCGCTCGGCGCGTCATCGGCGGTCACGGTGCTCCGATCTCGCCAACCGCACAGTTGGCGCGGCCAGTCAGCGCTTGCGCGCGCCCCGGCCGGGCGGCAGCGCCTCGCCGCCGAGTAGCGGCAGTTGCGCATCGGCCGGCAGGTCGCGCTCGAGCCGGTCGAGTTCCTCACGGAAATCGGCCACGTCCTCGAATGCCCGGTACACCGAGGCGAACCGCACGAAACCGACGTGGTCGAGCTTGCGCAGCTCGGCGATAACGAACTCGCCGACTCGCCGCGACGAGACCTCGCGCTCGGCGGTCATGCGCAACTGGTGCACCACCGCCCGCACCGTCGCCTCGATCTGCTCCTCCGACACCGGCCGCTTGTGCAGCGCGCGGTCCATGCTCAAGCGCAGCTTGCGCGCGTCGAACGGCTCCCGGCGACCATCGCCCTTGATGATCGCAGGCAGCTTGAGCTCGATCGTCTCCAGCGTGCTGAACCGCTCCCCGCAGGCCTCGCACTCGCGACGCCGGCGGATCGTCGCGCCGTCCTCGGACGCGCGCGAATCGATCACCCGGGTATCGATGTGCTGGCAGAAGGGGCAGTGCATCAGGCGTAGGAATTCGCGATCGAGGCCCGAAGATCGGGAGAAGCAACCGCGCCGGGAAACGGACGTAATCCGGACCCCGACGCCTGCATTCCCAATCCAGGCGCGTCAGCCATACACCGGATACTTGGCGCACTGCGCGGCGACCTTCTCGCGCACGGCGGCGATGACGCTGTCGTCGGCCGGTGCGTCGAGCACGTCGCAGATCCAATGGGCCAGGTCGGCGCAGTCGGCCTCGGTGTAGCCGCGCGTGGTCACCGCCGGCGTCCCCAGGCGCAGGCCCGAGGTCACGAACGGCTTGCGCGGGTCGTTGGGCACGGCGTTCTTGTTGACCGTGATGTGAGCGCGGCCCAGGGCTTCTTCGGCCTCCTTGCCGCTGACGTCCTTGCCGATCATGTCGACCAGCATCAAGTGATTTTCGGTGCTGCCGGAAACGATCTTGTAGCCGCGCTCGATGATCACCTTCGCCATGGCCTGCGCGTTCTTCACCACCTGCTGCTGGTAGGTCTTGAACGCCGGGTCGAGTGCCTCCTTGAACGCGACCGCCTTGGCAGCGATCACGTGCATCAGCGGGCCGCCCTGGATGCCGGGGAACACGATCGACTGCAGCTTCTTGCTCATGTCGTCGAACGCGTCGCCCGCGCCTTCGCGACTGGCGACGATGATGCCACCGCGCGGGCCGCGCAGCGTCTTGTGCGTGGTCGAGGTCACGACGTGCGCATGGGGCAGCGGGCTGGGATAGACCCCGGCCGCGACCAGACCCGCGACATGGGCCATGTCGACGAAGAGCAGTGCACCGACCTTGTCGGCGATCGCGCGGAAGCGCGCCCAGTCGATCTTCTGCGAGTACGCCGAGAACCCGGCGACGACCATCTTCGGCTTGTGCTCGAGCGCGAGCCGCTCGACCTCGTCGTAGTCGATCAGCCCGGCATCGTCCACGCCGTACTGCACCGCGTCGAACAGCTTGCCCGAGGCGTTAACCTTGGCGCCGTGGGTCAGATGGCCGCCGTGTGCCAGGCTCATGCCCAGGATCTTGTCGCCAGGCTGCAGCAGCGCGAAGTAGACCGCCTGGTTGGCCTGCGAGCCCGAGTGCGGCTGCACGTTGGCATAGTCGGCATCGAACAGTTGCTTGAGCCGGTCGATCGCCAGTTGCTCGGCGACGTCGACGTGCTCGCAACCACCGTAGTAGCGCTTACCCGGGTAGCCCTCGGCGTACTTGTTGGTCAACTGGCTGCCCTGCGCGGCCATGACCAGCGCGCTGCAGTAGTTCTCCGACGCGATCAGCTCGACGTGATCCTCCTGCCGGCGGACCTCCTGCGCGATGGCCTGGGCGAGTTCGGGGTCGAATTGGGCAAGACGATCAGCGCGGAGAAACATGACGACTCCGTAAGGAATAGGGAAGGCAGATCAACGAACGATTGTATCTCCTCGGCGCCGCGCGCTCCGATCTGCACGGCCCGTTTCCGCACGGTGCGCTGGACCCACACGCGCTCGGATGGCAGGAGGCCTATTGATTACTGGTTCAGGTTTGTTAAGCTCCAGAGAATGATACCCGCTCAAACGCTCGCGCTCCCGTCACCGCTGCTCCTGGTGGAAGACGAACCACTCGTCCAGGCACGCCTGATACGTTTGCTGGTGGATCTGGGCTATAGCGCTGGTACCATCACCTGTGCTGACACACTTGCGCAGGCACGCGCATTGAGCCGGAGCGGGCCGTTCGCGATCGCGCTGGTGGACCTGCGGCTGCCTGACGGGGACGGCCTGGACCTGATCAAGGAACTCCGCGCCGCCGATCCGGCGCTGCGCATCCTGGTGATCTCCGCCTGGAGCGCGCGGCGGACGCTGTATGCCGCGCTGCGCGCCGGTGCAACGGGATACGTGCTCAAGGAGCGCGATGACCTGGAGGTGAGTCTGTCGATCCGCAGCATTCTGCGCGGTGGCGCTCCGATCGATCCATTCATCGCCCATCACATCATCGCCGAACTGCCCTTCAGTGCCACCCCAAGCGAGCCGGCCGCCGACAGCGCAGGCCTCAGTCCCCGGGAACAACAGATCTTGACCCTCGTCGCCAAGGGACTGAGCAATCGCGAGATCGCCGAGTCCTTGTACCTGTCACGCTACACGGTCGAGTGCCACATCAAAAACGTGTACCGGAAGCTCGAAGTCTCATCACGCACGCGCGCGGTGAACGAAGCCCGCTCAATAGGCCTGGTGTACTGACGCACGTGCTGCGCCAGCGCGCCCTCTGCCTGCTGACGTGGCTACTGCTGCTGCCCACCACAGGCTGGTGCTGCACACCGGTCATCGAATCGATCTCCGCCGCGCGCGGTGTTGAGGGTTCCCAGCAGGCCGCAGCCGCTCGCCCCGCCACCGGCTGGGTGCCGGTCACCCTGCCGGACCGGTGGTCGCAGCGATGGCCCGGCCACGACGGCACGGTCTGGTACAGGATCGACTGGCACTCGGACTGCACGCAGAGAGCCGGGCCTCCGTCGCTGGTGATCGAGTCCATCGTGATGGCCGGGGCGGTCTACTCCAACGACGACCTGTTGTGGGCTGACCTGCAACTCGACGAGCCAATGTCCCGCAGCTGGAACATGCCGCGCCACTGGATTCTGCCCGGATCGGGGCTGCGCCCGGGACGCAACACCCTGTGGTTCAAGGTGCAAGGCCACGGACAGCCCTCGCAAGGACTCGGGCTGGTGCATCTCCTCGACGCGCCCCAGGCCCATGCACTCATGGACTCCCTGCAGTTGCATCGGCGCACCATGTTCACCGTCAGCCTCACCCTCTCGCTCGCCATGGGGGGCATGTTTGCGGGGATGTGGCTCTTCTATCGCCGCCGCGCCGAGCACGGCTGGTTCGCGCTGACCAGCTTCGCCTGGGCCGGCTTCATCTGGAACGTCCTGGCCACCGACACCTGGCCGTTCCCCGACACCCAGACACTGATGCGAGCCAACACGCTCGCACTGCTGGCATACGCTTACTGTTTCCGGATGTTTGTGCTGCGGCTCCTGGTGAAGGCGCCGTCCACCCGGCAGACCCGTGCCATGGCCGCGCTCGGTGGCATGGGCGCCGCGTCGATCCTGCTGTCCCCTCAAGCGCTCCTCGCCTCGATCATTTCCATCAATGCACTCGTTGCGGTGGGCGCGTTCATCATGACGTGCCTCGAGCTTATCGTACGCAGCGCACACAGGGCGAACGCACGCAACCGGCCCTTCGCCATCGTGGCACTTGTCTTTCTGTTCGCAGCCGCGCACGACCTGCTGGCAGTCAACGGACTGCTCTACACGCGCGGTGCCTATGCGCCCATTGCCGGGATTGCCCTCTCGCTCGTCATTTCGATCGTGCTCGCCGCACGTGTGGCCCGCAACATGCGTCGTGTCGAGCGCTTCAGCCAACGTCTCAATGCCGCGGTCGAGACGGCATGCACCGACCTCGAAATCTCGTTGCGGCAGGAGCGGGAACTGGCAATCGCGAACTCGCGCCTCAAAGAGCGCCTGCAGATGAGTTACGACCTGCACGACAGCCTGGGCGCCGCGCTCGGCCGCGCCATTGCGCTGGCCGAGCAGCCTGGGCACGCCACCGGCAGGTCTGATGACGCCCGTCACCTGTCGACACTGCGTTCGTTGCGAGACGACCTGCGCCAGATCATCGACAGCGGCGCGGCCACCGACCCCGTCCCCCCGCAAACGCCCACCGCCTGGCTCGCGCCCGTCCGCCACCGATTCTCGACCCTGTTCGATGAGCTCGACATCCACAGCCGCTGGCAGGTGCCCGCGCATTGGGGCGTTCCGCCCGATGTACGCCAGTGCCTGGAAATGAAGCGGCTGCTGGAAGAGGCGTTGACCAACGTCATCAAGCACGCGGATGCATGCAACGTCGACGTCACCCTGCACATCCCGATGCCGGGCGCGCTCGAACTGCGGATCGAGGACGATGGCGTCGGCTTCGACGCGCCCCACGTCCGCCAGCATGGTGCAGGCCTTGGCATGCACTCGATGCAGGCGCGTGCAGGCGCCTTGGGTGGGGAACTCCAGATCCAGTCGCGGGCGGGCCACACCCGGATCAGCCTGCACCTACGCGATGTGCAGCACGCCCTGAAAACAGAGCCGCAGGCTTGCTGACGCAGGCTCGCAACTGACCTGCATTTTTCGATCGATTACCCAATTGCAGTGATTCCTGCGCGCAGGAACGGTCTACATACTTCTCTGCCGCCTCTGCCCGGTGCCACCCGCACTGCCACAGACCACTGCTGACCGCTCGGGGGATCCGGTCGCCACGCACTCTCCGCTCCCGGAATCCCGGCATCGCATCCGCGTTGGGCGCACACCTGTGCGCTCCGCCCACCGTCCGTTTGCCAAGGACGCGTGTGCGCCCGAGTGCACCCGTATCCACCTGGAGTTCCCAAGCATGCGACCGATTCATCGCCCCACACGTCATTCCGGCATCGGCGCCCTCGCCCTCGCCCTGGCCGCCGTTCTTCAGCCTGCTCTGGCGCGGACAGGCGACGACCCTGCGCCACCTGCCGTCGAATCCGGCCCGACAGCTGGCGAAACCCTGCTGCTGCGCGGCGTCACGGTCAGGGGTGCGGGCGAGCACGCCGACAAGGGCATCACCGCACAGCACGTGAAGGATGCCGCCAATGACGCTGCGGCGCGGATCATCGGCCCGCTGCCGGCGCAGGCCAGCCTGGCGCAGCTCGAAGCGATCGCCGAAGAGATCACGGGGTTGTATCGCCAGGCGGGCTTCGTCGTGGCCTACGCCTATCTGCCGCCGCAGGACATCAGCCAGACCGGCATCGCGCGCATCGAAGTGCTGGAAGGCAGCATCGGACGGATCCTGACGCATGGCAGCCAGCGCTACCGCGAAGATCAGATCGCCGCCAGCAGCCTGTCGCTGATCGGCAAGCCACTCCACCTGCGGGAACTCGAGCGCGCCCTGCTCTATGCCCGCGACCTGCCCGGCGTCACGCTTTCGCCTGTTCTGCGCCCCGGCCTCAATCCGGGCGAAACCGACGTGCTGCTGCAGGCCGAGGACAACGCCCGCCCCTATGGCGTGCGCGTGGGCGTGAACAACCACGGCACCGATGCCACGGGCCGATACCGCGTGGAAGCCGGCATCGCCGCGTACAACGTACTGGGCGCGAGCGACACGCTGTCGGCAAACCTGGCCTATGGCGTCGACCCGGCCGACAGCTGGCAGGCCGCCGTCGCGCTCAACCTGCCGTTCGCCCACACGCCCGGTTTGAGCGGTGTGTTCGGCCTGAGCCGCAGCGAGCTGGAACTCAATACCGGCCCGATGGCGGCGCTGGAGATCCACGGCCCGACCACCATCGGCTACGCAGGCCTCGACTGGACCTTCGCGCAGTCGGCTGGCCTCACCGCCAGCGCCTCGGCACGCTGGATCCACGAACAGTCGCGCCTGGACGGCCTGGGCATGGAGCTGTCGCGCCACAAGTTCGACGTTCTGGAAACCGGGGTGCGCCTGCGCCATACCGATCGGCGCTTGCGCGGCATCAACGTCGCCGAAGCCACGGTACGCAAATCGATCAACGACGAATCGCCCGGCTTCAACTGGCTCTACCCGGCACATGCATCGCACTTCCTCGTCAGCAAGCTGTCGCTCGCCCGCCTGCAGGCCCTGCCGGGCAACCAGCGCGTGCTGCTGCGCGGCAGTGCGCAGTTCACCGAGGATGCGCTGGTACCTCTCGAGCAGTTCAGCCTCGGCGGGCCAGACAGCGTGCGTGCCTTCCCGTTGTCGAGCGCACTGGGCGACCGCGGCGTCCTGGCGTCATTCGAGTACCAGGTCGATGCCCCCGGCTTCGCCGATCGCGCATCCCCCCTCGAAGGCGGCACCTGGCGCGACCTGCTGACGTTCTCGCTGTTCTACGACTGGGGCCGGGTATCACCGGCCGACGACAACCGCCGCCGGGGCGCACTGCCCATCGCCCTGGAAGGCGCTGGCGTTGGCATCGGCCTGCGCCTGCCGTGGCAGCCAGACATGCGCCTGGATCTGACCGCGGCGCGGCCGACTGCCCGCCACCGCGCCTTTGATGACGACGGCACCCAGATCTGGGCCCGTCTCGGCATGACGTTCTGAGGACTCCACCATGAATCGAATCTACAGCCTTGTCTTCAACCGTATCCTCGGCCGCATCCAGGTCGCCTCCGAGCTGGCCTGCCACTCGTGCGGCCGCGGCGCCAGTCCACGGCGCTTGCGCCTGCCCTCGACGCTTGCGGTCGCGATCGCGTTGGCCGGTGGCAGCGCCTGGGCACAGGTCGCGTCGGACGCGCTCCCCACCGGCATCCAAAGCTATCGAGGAATCTCGAGTATTACCCAGAATAAAGACGGCATGCGCATTGAGCAGTTTGCACATCGCGCCGCGATCGACTGGCACAGCTTCAACGTGGGCGCAGACAAGCTGCTGCGTATCGACCAGGCCAGCGGCGATGTCCTGCTCAATCGCGTGACTGGCGGCGACATCAGCTACATCAACGGCCGCATTGAAGCACCCGGGCACGTGTTCCTGGTCAACAGCGCAGGCGTGGTGTTCGGCCAGGGCGCGCGAGTCGATGTGGGCGCACTGGTCGCCTCCACGCTCGACATCAGCAATGACGACTTCCTGACCGGCACCCTGCACTTCAACACTGCGAGCAACGCCCCTTCCGCTTCGATCGCCAATCATGGCGAGTTGACGGCCCAACCTGGTGGCAGCATCACGCTCCTGGGCGGGAAGGTTGCCAACCACGGACAGATCGAAGCCCCGCGCGGTCGTATCACCCTCGCCTCTGGCCGGACCATCACCCTGGATCCAGGCGACGGCGGTGCCAGCCTCCAGGCCGGCGCCGTCGGTGCGCTGGTCGAGAATCACGGCCAGATCCATGCCGATGGCGGCCAGGTGCTGCTGACCGGACGCGCAGTCGACGCCACGCTGCAGACGCTCATCAACAACACCGGCACCGTCCGCGCCCGCACTGTCGGCGAGCTCGCAGGCACAATCCACCTCGCTGGCCACTCCAGAGGTGGCGCGGTCGAAGTGGCCGGATCGCTGGACGCCAGCGCGCCCGACTCCGGCAATGGCGGCACCGTCCGCACCAGCGGCACACATGTGCGCATCCACGACGATGCCCGGATCTCGACCCGTGCGGACGCAGGCCGGACCGGTGCGTGGACGATGGAAACGACGCATCTCGCGGTGAGGCCGGGCGATGTCGGTCAACCTGGAAGCAAGCTTCTTGCCCAGACACTCCAGGCCAACCTGGAAAACACCAACGTCGCGCTGATTTCAACGCCCTCGGCCAGCGATCCGGGCGACGTTCAGGTCCTGGGCGCACTGGCCTGGAGCGCCGATACCACGCTGTCGCTCAGCGCCCACCAGAACATCCTCCTTGACGCCGCGATCGTGGCGCCCGCCGGCGGACTGCAACTCGACGCGGGTGCAGGCATCTCCGCACATGCGACCCTCGACCTGGGTACGTTTGCCCTTGATCGCGGAAACTGGTCGCAACGCGGCCCCAACCTGCCCGACTTCAGCGCCCGCGACTTCCGCCTCGGCGGCGGTAGTTTTCTGCGTGTGCTGGGGGGCGATGGCGCCCAAGCCGACACGCCGTACCAGCTGACCGACATCTACGGCTTGCAGGGAATGGTCGGGTTCCTGACCGGACACTTCGCGCTGGCGAACGACATCGACGCAAGTGGGACGCGGGGCTGGAACTGCAGTGCCGGCACCTGCAGCGGTTTCTTGCCGATTGGTGACAATCGTACCGACAGCAATCCGAGCCGATTCACCGGCAGCCTGGACGGCCGCAGCCACGTGGTGTCAGGTCTGACCATTTCAGCCGGCCCCACCTACACCACCGACGACGGCAACACGTTCACCTATGCAGGCCTGTTCGGTCGCACAGGTTCAGGTGCGAGGATCGCCAACATCGGTCTGGCGGATGCCAATGTCAGAGGACACAGCGGCAGTTACGTCACCGCAGGCGCATTGGTAGGATTCGCCACCGGCAGCGTCATCGCCAACAGCTATGCCACCGGCACGGTGCATGCTTCCAGCGATCACACGTCGTACGCCGGGGGGCTCGTCGGTCGCAGCAGCAGCCGCGTCGACGCCAGCTACGCAGCGGCTTCGGTCTCCAGCGAAGTTCCCAATTCGGTCGTCGGCGCAGCAGGCGGTCTGGTTGGCTTCAATCACAACGACGGCCACGTCGCCAACAGCTATGCCCTGGGCCAGGTCGTGTCCGGCCAGCAAAAGGGTGGACTGGTGGGGCAGAGCACGGCGTCCAGCAGTGTCGTCCGCAGCTTCTACGCCACCACGGATGCCTCGGGCACCATCAACAATCGCGGTGCGGGCGGACCTGGCTGGGAAGGCAACAGCGTCGGCACGGGCAGAACGCTGGCGCAGTTGGGCCAGCGCAGCACGTTTGCCAGTTGGGGCAGCGATCTCGATACGCGTGGCGGTACCGGCAGCATCTGGCGCCTCTACGAGGGTCACGGCACGCCACTGCTGCGCAGCTTTCTCACTCCGATCGATGTGACGGCGTCGACCTTCCCGAGGACGGTTTACGACGGCACCGTTGCCACGGGCATCGCCGCCTATGACACCAGCATCAGCGGCGCCCTGCTGGATGGCAGCCTCGCCTACATGACCCGGTCCGGGAATGTGGGCGTCTACCGCACGACGGATGGTTCACTTGTTTTGTCAGGCCTGTACTCGGGCCAGCAGGGCTATGACATCAGCTACGGCGATGCGAGCATGACCATCGACCCGCGGGCGATCACCGTCACCGCCGACAGTCTCGCCAAGGTCTACGGCAATGCCGATCCCTCGCTCACCTGGTCGGTGACCGAAGGCAGCCTCGTTGGTGCCGACACTCTCACGGGTGCACTCACCCGCGAAGCCGGCGAGAACGTGGGCCGCTACACCATCGATGCCTCCGCGCTGGCCAACGGCAACTACGTCGTCACTGCCATCGACGGCGTACTGACCATCGACCCGCGGGCGATCACCGTCACCGCCGACAGCTTTGCAAAGGTCTACGGCAATGCCGACCCCACGCTCACCTGGTCGGTCACCGAAGGCAATCTCGTCGGTGCCGACACGCTGGCGGGTGCGCTCACCCGCGAGGCCGGTGAGAACGTGGGCCGCTATACCATCGATGCCTCGGCGCTGGCCAACGGCAACTACGTCGTCACTGCCATCGACGGCGTACTGACCATCGACCCGCGGGCGATCACCATCGCCGCACACGACGCCCGCAAGGTCTACGGGGATACGGACCCAATGCTGTCCTGGTCGTTCAAGGAGGGCAGCCTGGCCGCAAGCGATACGATGACCGTGACCCTCGTCCGTTCGAGCGGCGAGAACGCAGGCACTTACACCATCGGCACATCGGTGCAGATCAATGACAACTATGTCGTCACCGCCATCGATGGCGTGCTCACCATCGACCCGCGGGCGATCACCGTCACCGCCGACAGCCTGGCCAAGGTCTACGGCAATGCCGATCCCACCCTCACCTGGTCGGTGACCGAAGGCAGCCTCGTCGGTGCCGACACCCTCACGGGCGCACTCACCCGCGAAGCCGGCGAGAACGTGGGCCGCTACACCATCGATGCCTCCGCGCTGGCCAACGGCAACTACGTCATCACTGCCATCGATGGCGTGCTGACCATCGACCCCCGGGCAATCACCATCACCGCCGACAGCCTGGCCAAGGTCTACGGCAATGCCGATCCCACCCTCACCTGGTCGGTGACCGAAGGCAGCCTCGTTGGTGCCGACACTCTCAAGGGTGCACTCAGCCGCGAAGCCGGCGAGAACGTGGGCCGCTACACCATCGATGCCTCCGCGCTGGCCAACGGCAACTACGTCGTTACTGCCATCGACGGCGTGCTCACCATCGACCCGCGAGCGATCACCGTCACCGCCGACAGCCTGGCCAAGGTCTATGGCAATGCCGATCCCACCCTCACCTGGTCGGTGACCGAAGGCCATCTCGTCGGCGCCGACACCCTGGCCGGTGCGCTCACCCGCGAAGCCGGCGAGAACGTGGGCCGCTACACCATCGATGCCTCGGCGTTGGCCAACGGCAACTATGTCATCACTGCCATTGACGGCGTGCTGACCATCGACCCG